>JAYELJ010000070.1:0-2609 GCA_034717395.1 Patescibacteria group bacterium | reverse complement strand
AAAGGTATCACTACTGGTAATACTCTTTGTGATGAAAAATCACCAGTTATTCTAGAATCAATTGATATTCCAGAACCAGTAATTGCTATTGCAATTGAACCAAAAACAAAAGCTGATCAAGAAAAAATGGGTCTTGCTCTTGCAAAACTTGCTGAAGAAGATCCTACTTTCCGTGTAAATACAGACGAAGAAACAGGTCAAACTGTTATCGCTGGGATGGGAGAACTTCATCTTGATATTATTGTAGATCGTATGAAACGTGAATTTAAAGTAGAAGCTGCTGTTGGAGCTCCTCAAGTAGCGTATCGTGAAACAATTCAAAAAGAAGCGGATTGTGAAGAAAAATACTCGAAACAAACGGGTGGTCGTGGTCAATACGGTCATGTGAAAATGGTTATCGAACCATTGGAACCAGGTTCTGGGTTTGTATTCGAAGATGAAGTTACTGGTGGACGTATTCCAAAAGAATATATTCCTGCAGTAGAAAAAGGTATCAAAGAAGCAATGTCTCGTGGGTATGTTGCTGGATATCAAATGGAAGATCTGAAAGTTCGTCTTCTTGATGGGTCATACCATGAAGTGGATTCATCAGAACTTGCGTTTAAAATGGCTGGGTCTATCGCATTCCGTGATGGGGTATCTCGTGCCAAACCAGTTCTTCTTGAGCCAATCATGGCGGTAGAAATCACTACACCTGATGAATACATGGGGGATATTGTAGGGAATGTTTCTTCTCGTCGTGGTATGGTAAAAGAAATGATTGACCGTAACGGATTGAAAGTTGTTCGTGCAGACATTCCTCTATCAGAAATGTTTGGATACTCAACAGATCTTCGTTCGATGTCTCAAGGTCGTGCAAACTACGCTATGGAAATGGATCATTATTCTAAAGTTCCAACAAGTGTTGCAGAAAAAGTGAAAGAAGACCGTGGAGTATAATCTCTCAGATATTCTTTGCTCATTTTGAAAAAGTAGATACGTAATATATTACGTATCTACTTTTTTTCATTTCTTTCTTTTTTTCATTCTTTTTGTTATAATACAAGCAATTATTATTTTGTTTTATTATATTTGATATGGGGGATATTCTGTATTTTATAGGAGAAAATATATCGGTGTTATTTATACTTTCTCTGATATTAAATATCTTATTGATCATACGTGTGTTAACATATCGATCAATGATTGGCGATACACCAGGGTCACTGACTGAGATAAAAAACATAAAATCAAAGAAAGAATTGGAACAAGATAGGTTTGTAGATACGGTCATGTCTGCTGCCTATAATTATGAATCAGAAAAAATCAAAGAACCTGATGATATGACTATAGAAATACATACAGAAAAGCCTACTCCACAAAAGAATTTTGAAGATATTATGCAAAAACAACTAGAAAAACACCCAGACTCGACCAATGAAGGGGAGGATGATTGGATGAAAACAGAAGAGAATCAACGAGAGGAAAAATGGAAACAAATTAATATTATTAAGTAATACTCTATTTCGATTGAAAATTCGTCTGGATCAGTACATAACGAACAAGTACCCAGAGCTGTCTCGGAGCAAGGCTCAGGCTTTTATTATGGTAGGGAAGGTAGTATCCGATAGCAAAAAACTCGATAAATCAGGTATGCTGGTGGATAGTGAATCTACAGATATTCGAATATTGGGCTATGGAGAAAAACAATATGTCTCTCGTGGAGCACAAAAACTCCTGAAAGCGAAAGATCTCTGGGAGATTGATTTTATAGGAAGAGTTGTAGCCGATATAGGGTCGTCTACAGGAGGTTTTACTCAGGTATCTCTCGAAGCAGGGGCTGAAAAAGTCTATGCAATAGATGTGGGGACCAATCAGCTCGACTATACTCTACGTACGGATGATCGAGTAGTTGTGATGGAAAAGACCAATGCTCGTTATCTAGAAGAAGATACATTACAAGACCTAATCGATATAGTAGTAACGGATGTATCATTTATATCTCTCAAGAAAATATTACCAGCTGCGTATCGTATTTTAGCTCCAGGTGCACATGTGGTTGCTTTGGTAAAACCACAGTTCGAAGCAGGAAAACAGACGATGGATGCGTGTAAAGGTATTTTGAAAGATACAAAAATACAACAAGATATCTTGGATGATATGATACAATGGTGCCAAGAAAACAATTTTCAGATATTAGGTAATACAGAAAGTCCTATCACCGGTGGTGATGGAAATAGAGAGTTTCTTATTTATTTACAAAAGTAATAGATATCCATATGGATTTTAATAATATAGAATCACAGGCATCGGCGCCATCGGCAGCTCCTAGTCAATCTACAGAGCATGTAGGGACAGTAGATCAAAAAGAGGTCATTTCTCATGTAGAAAAGCTCACAGAGTCAGTTGCTGACCCTTCTGGGCAATCTTCATCGACTCAAGATGATAACTCTACTACAACACAGACTCAGGCTCAGCAGTTGGTACTCTCTCCCGAACAACAAGCGCAACAAAAGAAAACAGAAGAATTGATAAAATATGCAAAAATGACGGAGCATATTCTGGCTTCTATGGGAAAAAGTATTGAACCTGATAAGCTAGAAGAACAGAGAAATTCGGTGGTTCAAAGA
>JAYELJ010000069.1:0-13063 GCA_034717395.1 Patescibacteria group bacterium | reverse complement strand
GGATTTCTGCCTTAATCTCATCTGAAATTCTTCCTGCCATAATCTATAAATTGGTTAACAATTAGGATTGTTCCTAAAGTATATTTTCTTTAGAAACTACTGTCCAGTTTATAGGGGTATGGTCATATAGTAAAAACTAGGCTTGTTTTTCTTTACAACTCATTGCTACAAATACGATAGCAAAAAGCACAAGGATAATTGTCACAAAATATGGACGAACTGGAGAGATCCATGTGTTTGGAAGAAGCTCGAGAAGTACTGTATAGATAGCAAGCACTGCACCACTTGAGAGGGTAGCTTTGCGAGCTGTATCAGCAGCATCAGCAAAAATATTATGATGCTTGTGTTTGATATGATGAACCAGTGCCGCTACTACGAAGAAAGGAATCGAGTATACTGCTCCAGAGATAAGAAGGTTGATAATATCTCCATTTGTAAGAATATTTGTGTTCTTTACAGCGAGATACAGAAACCCAGGAGTCATAAGTCCAAGTACAACGAAGATTTGTTGTGCCCATTCGTACTCTGAAAAGAGTGGTGTGTCGAAAAGTTTCATGTGTTTTTGTTTTTATAAATGTGAAAATGACGGAGACATTATACTCGGATTTATTTTAAAATTCTATATTATTTCTTGGTTTTTTGATTATTTTAAAGAATGAATAGTATCATTTCCCTTTTTGGTTTTTGTTCGGTCCATGTGATGGATTTCCACTGGGTGGTCAAAGTCTTCCCCTGATACATGAACAGAGTCATCGATATAGATAGTTTTCTTTGGCTGATATTTGTCTATCATTGCTTGGATGTCATTTTTCTTATGTTTTTCATCGGTAATTACAATATGATCTACAAGTTTATCTGCTCCACAGAGTTTGATTTTAAGATTTTGCCAGTAGGGTTCTCCATAGCTTACGATCACTGCGAGACTATTTTCTTGTGATTTGATCTTGTGAAGGAAGTCGAGGCTATCGGTAAATAAATTATCTTGAAGAAGTGGCTTGAGTTTTTTTTCTGCTTCGAATGGGCTTAGACCGAGTTTTTGTATGTATTGAGAAAACATAAACATTCCTTGGTTTTCTTCTTTCGTTTGATCATAGAGTTGTCTGCCTTCTTGTGGAGTTTTGGCTATGGCAAATATGGCTTCCTTCGATCCGCTAGGGAAGCTTGTGTTTGCAAGTGTATCATCAAAATCGAGAAGATAAAGAATCATTTTATTGATTGGTTATATTGGAAAGTATCCATGCTGCTTCGCCACGGGTGATAGCTTGGTCCGGGGAGAAATTTGATCCTGTTTCAAAATCAGTGAGTCCCAGTCATTCGCTACGCATGATATATGGATAGTACCAGGCAGAGTAGCTGATATCTCCATATTTGCTGGTGCTGTCATAATCGTAGCTATTCTCGTCTATATTGAAGAATTTGAGTACAATTTTGAGGAACTCAGCTCGGGTGATATTCCCAGCAGGATGAAAAGATCCATCACTATATCCTTGTACATACCCTTGGATTTGTGAGCTGGCGACATAGGGGTAGTACCATTGGCTGCTATCAGTATCGGTAAACAGGTAGTTGGAATAGTTGGTTTCTAGAGGAGTATTGGAAGCTTCAAATAAAATCTTGAGGGCTTCAGCACGGTTGATTGGGTTTTCTGGGCGAAAAGATCCATCTTCATACCCTTGAAAGATTCCTCGTTCACTCATCGCTTCGATCGCTTCTGTATATGGAGAATCTTCGGTATCACTATATCTCTCTGCATCGAGATATTGCTGGAGATAGATGAGAGGATTGATACAGTGAAGGTCTACGTTTTTTTTATTGAATCCCGCATTCACGGCTCCCCAGAAATCATATCCTGCTGATTCACGCTCACTTTTGGTAAATGGCCAGTATGGGTGAAATGGTGCGCTGTCTCTATCAATTTGAAAATGAAGATGTGCTCCTGTAGAATTTCCAGTAGATCATGAAAGTCCAATTTGTTGACCAGCAGTTACAAATTCTGCTTCTTCAAAAAGAAGTTCAGAGAGATGGGCATAGCAGCTATAGAGAGTACAGGTTTTGCTACTATCATCTGGATCGATAGCATTATCGTGTTGGATAATTATATGATATCCCCATCCGGTACTATCTTGTCGGCTGCGAATAATCGTCCCATCCATGACTGCGTAGATCGGTGTTTGTCCGTTTTCATATTTGCTCGCATCGATATCGACTCCCGGATGAGATCCGTCTCATTCTTTGTAGTCTTCGAATTTGTAGTCCCCTTTGTATACAACGGTGTAGTAGTATTTATTTATATTTTCTGGATCATAGCTTGGTATGTCTGCGATAGGGAGAAATGTTTTCATAAGTAGATAGGTGAAAAAATGCTAAATTACTTCATTCTTTTTTCGATTTCATCGGTACTGGCCATGAGGTCTCGTCCAGTGATGAGTTTATAGGGGATATCTACCCAGTAGTACCCAACAGAACTGAGGATAATAAAGAACCAATACCAAGCAATTTCATATCCGTGGATATTGATATATGTTCCGTGGTAGAAGAGATATAAAAAATATATAACTCCCACAGAACCAATAGTTTGGAGAAGAAACTGCTTACCTATATACAGATCTTTGTTTTTGATCTCGTAGTATCGAAATATCATAGCAAGTATTCCGGATGCTATGCCGCTAAGAAAAGAGAGAATCAAGAGCACAGGAGTTGAAAGTTAAAAGTTTTTAAAGTTGAAAAGTGTATAAGAATTACCACTCGATATATCCCCATGGGATCATGCTGAGGTATTCGGCCCCGGAGAGGAATACATGCATAGTCCAAAAAGCGAGGAAGGAAATAATGGCTCAGATAATCGGAATATTGCTGGTGAATACCGCAAGAAATGCAAGCAGCATGGCAAATGGTATGAGCCAAGTAAGCAAAATATTTGCTCCGAGCGATATAAAAGAAAAACTATGAAAATGATACAGAAGAAGCGGGGTAACTGCAAGCTGAGCTGAGATAGTGAGAGCAGCTACTTCCTTGAAGAGATCTCTTTCTTTGTTGATATCCCACCATTGTTCAAATTTTGGATACAGAAGGATGATTCCCAGAGTTGCTGCAACTGAGAGTTGGTATCCGATATCATAGTAGAGTACAAGAGGGTTGAAGAGTACCATGAAGAGTGCAGACCAAAGCAGTGCAATGAGGAGGCTGTTCGGTCTCCCGAGCTGTACGGCAATAGAAGCAATGATTCCCATAATAGTTGCACGGACGACCGGAGCATCAGCTCCAGTAATCAGCATAAATATGATGAGTACTGGGAATATCGCCACATATCTCCAAGGTCTTCGAAGAAAAAACAGCAGAGCGATGAGAATATTGATAATCAGGGTAATATTGTATCCAGATATGGCTATTACATGGGTGAGTCCGGTGTTTTTGAGGACTTCGGTCCAGTAATCCGATAGCCCACTGCGGCTTCCGAGGAGTATTCCCGACGCAAAATCGCTGTAGGGTTTTATAAATATTTCTCGGAGCCGTTGATTGAAGCTATTTTTGTATTGTTCAAATGGGGTAAACCAGTCGTCCTGGTGGCTGATCAATTCTCCATTCTTTGGGAAGAAGCAGATGTTTTGGATACCAAATCGATTGAGGTAGTTTTTGTAGCTAAAATCTTCGGTTTCCATTGGTGTTTGTAGCTGACACTCTATTTTTATGAGGTTACCTCTTTGGTATGGTTCATATAGGTCGGTGAATACCAGGATCTTTTCTGGGATTTTTTCTCAGGTTTCTGTTTCTATAAGAGAAGATACGGTATATTGGATATTTTCTTGTCTCTTATCGACTTTGAGCACTTTTGCATAGAGTGTTGTATACTGGTTATTATCTCTATGGTTTTGTAAGAGATCATGACTTTTTTCTTGGTAGTAATGTATGCTAGCGATACTGAGTAGTATTCAGAGTGATGATATGATAGCTGTTTGTATCAGTTTTTTTCGTTGGTTTTGTAAATAACTTCCGAGTACCCATACCACAGGGATCAAAAGCAAGCAGAAAAACTCTCCACTCCAATAGTGAAGGATGAGTGATCCGAAATATGTTCCGAAGAACGAGAGAAAAAGGAGCAAGAGAGATAAGAGATGATAGATTTGAGATAATAGAGGCTCTTTGATATTCTATATCTAATTGGTAATTCTATTATGCGTTAAAAAATATTATGTCTCAAGAAAAACGAGCAGTAATTGTAGCAAGTAGTGTTTCTTTTTTTCTCGTGTGTATCAAAATATTTGCTTCGATCATTACGGGTTCGATGGCTATTTTGGCTTCAGCAATAGATTCTTTATTGGATATGGCAATGTCTTTGTTCAATCTGTTTGCCGTCAAAAAATCAGAAGAAGAACATGATGCTACGTATAATTATGGACAGGGAAAAATAGAAGCGTTTGCTGGTATGGTAGAAGGATCATTGATTAGTATTTCTGCTGGGGTGATCATGTATCTTTCTATTGATAAATATATCAATGAGTCTGAGGTAGTGGAGCTTGAAATGTCTTTGGGACTTATGGCTTTTGTGACCGTAGTAACTGGAGCACTTGTTTTGTATCTGACAGAAGCTTCGAGAAAAAGTCATAGTTTGGTGCTCAAAGCAGATGCATTACATTACAAAACAGATGTATATACCAATCTCGGGATTTTCCTTTCATTGGGTCTTATTTATTTTACTGGTTTTGGAGTAATCGATCAGATTGTTTCATTTGCTATCGGAGGGTATATTCTCTATTCAGCTTTTGGAATACTCAAAGAAAGTTATTATATGCTCATGGATCATGCTTTGGATCCAGAACTGGTAGAAGATATTGAAAAAATAATTATGGAAAAAGAAGAGATAGAAGGATTTCATTTTCTTCGTACACGACTTTCTGGAAAAGTACATTTTGTAGATTTTCATATGGTATTCAAAGATCCTCATATTTCTCTGATGCAGGCGCATACGATTAGTGATGAGGTAGAATGCGCTATTGGAAAACGTATTGGGGGAGAGAATGAAGTAACAATTCATCTGGATCCAGTGGATGATAGCAAGAGTCCACATGTATGCGAAAGATAGTTTCTAATACATTATTATCTTTACACAAGTAGAAAGAGAGGTAGGTATATTGATATAAGAATATATATTGTTAAGATGTGTTATTGTGACAGCTTAGGTTACTTTATTGAAACTTAGGGTGTTTATTGAAAATAAAAGAATATGATATGTAATCGAAGAATGGATCAGTAATAGAATCTTTGAAAGAGAACTTTGTTTCTCTCTAAAGATATTTGGTAATTGAAAATCACACTTGGGAGTAAGCTCCCAAGTGTGATTTGGTTGTATTCTATGATCGGATCTGGATGGAACCTTCACATTGCGTACAGTCTAGATTTCATTGTTCACAAACATTGTGAATCCATTGACCTTTGACCTTTTTGACTCCATGCGCCATAAGTACTGTTTTCCCATTTTTTTCTGTGAGGAATTGTACTTGTATTCGTTTGGCATTGAGCTGATCCCATTGGATCATTTTTTGGTAGCTTTTAGGGAGGAGATCTATCACAACATCATACTGTTGCTCGTTGATATATTCTGTAATTTGAGACCCCCAGAATTTCACCAGGCCTTTTGTTTCGATAGGGAGTTTGTAGTTGGTTATATTTTCCTGAGGAAATACCAATCCATACATCCCAGATAATATTGCGAAGTTATTGTTGAAAAACTTCTGTGCTAATGGAGACATTTCCGTGTAATCTATAGCATCGAACATAACTCCTGAGTACCGTTCTATTGCAGGCAGTGTAGGAGAAATTTGTATATGTGTGTTGAGTTCTATTCATTCTGTGTATCTGTCACCGGTACATTTAAGATCTTTTTCTGTTGCATGCAGAGCGATATCGAGAGGGAGTGAAAATCGAGAATTATGTCTTGTAGATATGTCTACTCATCCGGTGTTTTTCCCCTCTGATGGAGGTATGAGGAATAGGGTTTTCATTTGGAATATTATGAAATTTCTGGAAGTTTTTGTTTGCTGGCAAATTCTTGCTCGTTGAATAGGAGCTTATAGCTTTGCAGCTGATGTTTATGTGTTTTGTTTCTCTGGTTGAACCCCGTGTCTCCGTACTTGTCATCTCCTACAAGTGGGTGTCCAATAGCTGCCATGTGCACACGGATCTGATGGGTACGACCGGTGTGGAGTTGAACCTCTATAATTGATGTCTTGGTTGCTGCTTCTTTTCGGATGATTCTCCATGAGGTATGTGCCGTTTTGCTTCCTCCTTCTTTATCCTTGGCAATACGTACTTTGGCAGAACCAATCTTGGCATCGTCTTGAATCTTGAGAGGGAAGGTAATATCTCCCGACCCATGATCTGGGATCCCAACAATACGTGCGCGGTATATTTTATGTGTCATATCTTTATCTTGGATCATTTTACCACCTTCTTGGAGTGCTTTGTAGGTTTTTGCCACGACCATGATACCACAGGTATCGCGGTCGAGACGGTTGATGAAAGTTGGCTGAAATCATCCAATAGCATCATGGTGATTGAGATATCCAAGAATCTCTTGAATAAGTGTACGACCTTTGATATTGGTTCCTCCATGAACAGGAAGTCCAGATGGTTTGTCGAGAATGAGGTAGTCATCATCTTCGAAAATCACTTGGAAACTTTTGTTTTTTGGATGGATGGCTCGTTTCTTAGTACGAAGCTCAGCTATTGCCTCATCGCTCATCCATATAGTGATTTCATCTCCTTCTGTTAGAATATATTCATTTCTCTTTTTCTTTTTGTTTACCTTGATTTTCCCTTCACGGATGATTCGATAGACTTCTGCATTCTTCGCTTTGTCGAAAATTCTTGCGACAAAACGATCGAACCTTTGGTTTGCTTGGCTTGGGAGTATAGAAAAAGAATGATTCATTGACTTGATTATTAAAGACAGAAGGATAATACTAGAATATATTATCAAATTATTTCTTTTTTGTATATGTTCAAAGTTATTTCTTCATTTCTTTCGATTCTTCTTATTTCTTCTCTGCTTGCTCCGATTTCTGCTCAGGCGTACTCGGATCTGTCTGAGTATGACCGATACTCTACATCGGTAGAGAGCTTTGTAGACCAGGGGATTCTTTCTGATGGAGAGTTGTTTCGTCCAAAAGACACTGTTACCCGTGGGGAGTTTCTCAAAGTCTTGTACAAGACATTCCCTCGTAGTTCGAAGACTTGTCTGCTCAAAGGGGAATATGCAGATGTTCAAAGCTGGGATTGGTATGCTGTTTATGCTTGTTACCAAGCAAAAGATCAGCTTTTGGTTGATGTAAAAACAGAAATGTTTGATCCATACGGGACTGTTTCTCGAAAGGAAGCTGTGTTAGCACTCACAAAGCATCTTTCTCTGGATACTTCGGGTGTCCGAAGTGAAGAGGTAAGCTATTTAAATATTCCAATCAATCGTACCTTTAGCCATGATATAGAATATATTCGTGAGAAAAATCTGCTCCCAGCTCTTTCAGAAAATCATTTTGGAGTATTTGAGAGTATAACAAGAAGAGACGCGGTAGAGATGCTGTATCGTATGCAATACATTCAAAAGAATAACTTGGATATATTTGATCTTTCATTTGAAGATGCCACACCTCCTTCTGCTGTGCCATCAACAGCTATTACGATAGATCTCACAGCAGATCAGCAAGCCATATACAATAACAAACTCCAACAGATCTGGTCGTTAGTGAATCAGATCTATATTACTCCAGATGAGCTCGATACAAAACAGGCCTATGAAGAAGCAATCTCTGCTATGGTAAGCTCAGTGGGAGATAAATATACGGTATATATGCCTGCGGTAGATGCTCAGGATTTTTCTGAATCTTTGGATATGGATGAGTTTGAAGGAATTGGTGCGTATGTGATGATATCGGATCTAGGGGTGTTGATCGATGGGGTCATGCCAGATGGTCCAGCGTATCGTTCGGGGATCAAAAGTGGTGATATTATTATGAGTATCGATCAGGAGTCTATCGATGGACTTTCTCTCGATGAGGTAGTGATGAAGATCCGTGGGCCAAAAGGATCAACCGTACTCTTAGGAATTTTGAGGGATAATATTTCTATAGAGATACCAGTGGTGCGTGATAGGGTAGAGATCAAGGATATAGAATCGAAGCTCATGGAAGGGATGGGATATATTCGTCTTCGGAGCTTTGGTTTGAATTCGGCAGAGGAGTTTATATCTGCTCTTCAGGATATGGACATACAAAGAATAGATAATCTTATTATTGATGTGAGAGATAATCCAGGAGGGTATCTGACAACGGTGGTAGATATTATGGGGTATTTTTTGGAAGATAATGATTTGATAGTGTATACAGAGGGTTCTCAGAGTGGTCGTTATGATTATACTGTGAGGAAAAATACTCTTCATGGAAATGGAAAAGAAATTGTGGTGTTGGTGAACGAAAACTCTGCATCGGCTTCGGAGATACTGGCAGGAGCATTTCAAGATTATGAAAAAGCAACTGTGATCGGAACACAGACCTATGGAAAATGATCAGCACAAGAGTTTTTTGAGCTCACAGATGGTTCAGCAGTCAAGATAACTACAGACTACTGGTATACACCAAATGGGAATTCGATCCAAGATGTTGGAATCACTCCGGATATTTTGGTAGAGATGACACAAGAGATCTATGATGAGCAAGGAGATGTTCAGCTAGATAGAGCTATTGAATATTTAAAATATGGAAAATAGAAATATTTGAGAAACATGCTTGAATCAGGCATACTAGATACAATAACTTCTAACAGATTTTCTTATGCAATCTCAGGAACAACAATATCATGATTTGCTTCGTCATATTTGTGATCATGGAGCTGTAAAGTCAGATCGTACTGGTACTGGAACAAAAAGTGTATTTGGATATCAGATGCGTTTTGATATAGAAAAAGAATTTCCTTTGCTTACAACTAAGAAAGTATTTCTTCGTGGTATTATTCATGAACTATTGTGGTTTATGACTGGAGATACAAACATTCAGTATTTAGCAAAAAATGGAGTCAAAATCTGGAATGAATGGCCATTTCAAGCATACCTGAAAGCACATGATCTAGAGGAAAAATATCCAAAACATAGCCCAGAGTGGAAAGAGCAAATGGACCAGTTCATAGAAAAGATTATCGAAGATGATGATTTTGCTGCAAAATGGGGGGAACTCGGACCTGTATATGGTCGTCAGTGGAGAGATTTTGGAGGGGTGGATCAGATTACCAAGGTGATTGATCAGATCAAAAATACACCAGATTCTCGTCGTATGATTGTATCTGCATGGAATCCAACGGAGATTGATGAGATGGCTAAAGCAGGGCTGCCACCATGTCATACTATGTTTCAGTTTTATGTAGTGGATGGACGTCTGAGTTGTCAGCTGTATCAGCGTAGTGCCGATGTGTTTCTCGGAGTACCATTCAATATTGCATCATATGCACTTTTGGTAATGATGATGGCACAAGTTTGTGGTCTCAAACCAGGAGAATTTGTTCACACTTTTGGAGATGCTCATTTGTACCTCAATCATATGGACCAGGTAGAACAGCAGCTCTCACGTGAGTTTCGTCCGCTTCCAACTATGAAGATCAACCCTGATGTAGAGAGCCTTTTTGATTTCACATTTGAAGATTTTGAGCTAGTTGGCTATGATCCTCACCCAGCGATCAAAGCACCTATTGCGATTTAAATAATAATAATAAATCTATGCGTATTACTCTTATAGCTGCGGTATCGGTCAATTGAGTTATTGGAGACCAAGGGAAGCTTCCCTGGCATATTCCAGAGGATCTCAAACATTTCAAAGAAAAAACAATGGACAAGGTGATCATCATGGGTCGTAAGACTTTTGATTCGATTGGGAAACCACTTCCTGGTCGGACGAATGTTATCCTGACAATGAATGAAGAATACAAAGCTCCGCGTGGAGTAGAAGTATATCATGATATCCAAGATGCGTTGTATGAGCACTACCAAGAAGATGAGATTATGGTGATTGGAGGAGAGCAGATCTATACGTCTTTCTTGAAATATGCAAACAAGATTATTCTTACTGAGGTTTCTCAGGTAGTAGATGGAGATGCGTATTTCCCAGAGTTCAAAGAAGGATTCGAAGAAGTGTCTCGTGAGAGCCATGATGGGTATGACTTTGTAGAATACCAACGAATCGAACAGGAAGTAGAAATGGAAGATGATGACTGGGAGTATGATATAGAGACAGATAAATAGATATCTACCAAAAAACACACCAAATCTTGGTGTGTTTTTGCTTTTACCCTTTCAAACGATTAATAATCTCTCCTGATACAAGCTCGGCTTTGCGACCGTATTTGTAACGAGAAAGTTCTTTGATGAGCTCTGCACGGTTTTCATCAAACTCGATCGTTCCATCATATTCCCAATATTTCTGTACATTGAGAGAAAATGGAGGGGTTGGTTGGTTATCTATCGACATACGCATGACCGAGTTGAAGGCATCGAGTCCAGTGAGATCCGATTCGGATACGAGAGGAGCGAACTCTGTTTTCATGTGTTCGGCATCTTCGGCACCTACTTTGTATGAAAGAATAGAACCCACATTCCCAAATACCGCATCTTTTACACTACTGTCACCATCTTTTACTAGCTGTGCTATATACTGATGCATCATCACCATACCAAGGCGGTATTTCCGTACTTCTGACAGGATTTCCCCGATCGATTTGGATACAAAGTTTTGCATCTCATCGATATAAAAGAAGAAGTCTGTTCGTTCTTTTTTCGGGATGGTTGCTCGGCGCATGGTTGCCATCTGGATTTTGTTGATGAATATCATTCCCAAGAGTGACATGTTTTGCTCTCCGATTACCCCTTTTGCGAGGTTTACTAATATAATTTTATTGTCATTCATGGCATCAAAGAAATCGAATGATCCCTTCGCTTGTCCTACTATATTTCTCATTAGTCCATTTGAGACAAATGAGTTAAACTTCGCAGAAAAGTATGGAATAATTTCTTGTTTTTCTTTGTCTCCCATAGAATCAAAGGTTTTGTCCCACCAGAGGCGAACAATTTCATTTTTTACTTTGGCTCGTTTTTTATTACGAAACTCTTCATTGGTAAAGAGTGCTACGAGATCGGTGATAGCTCCACCTTCCTCTTCGTCATCCATGAGGGTGAGGGCAGCCATTTGCCCATATTCTTGGAGACGAGGACTCCAGATATCTGCTCCATACAGCTTGATAAACATCGCATTGAACTCATTACTCAGAAAGTCTTTCTCTGCATCAGATTTCGGTTCGAGGAGGTTGAGCCCGATCGGGAATTCTTCGTCCCCTGCATTGAAATATATCACATCCTCTGCGCGTTCTTTTGGAATATAATTGAGAATATCATCTGCAAGCTCTCCATGAGGATCCATGATACAGAGCCCTTTTCCTTGTTCGATATCTTGGCGTGCCATTGTCAGAGCGATAGAGGATTTCCCTTGTCCTGTTTGACCGATAACATAGAGATGACGGAATCGGTCTTCGTTGTTCATGAATACCGGTGATTTGCGTCCACGAAAGGTGTTGTATCAGAGAAGAACTCCTTCGTCTGGCATGCCGGCAGGGGCTGGAAAAGTTTTATATCCTTGCCATTTGATCAGGTTAGATTTGTTGTACCTCGAGTCTGGAAAATGAAAGATCTGAGAAAGTTCATCTCCCGAGAGAACAGATACTTCTTTGCTATCCCAGATACGAAACAAAGCTTGGTTGAGCTTGCGTATTCTTCGAGAAAGAAAAGAGATCTTGGATGTTTGGATGAGTTCAAATTTGTTCTGGTCTACGGTGTTGTAGTGTCCAAATGATCCAGCAAGGTCACGGAGGACACTTTTGCTTCGTGGAGTTGTTGGGGTTGATGTGACCAGTCGGATATTTGTTTCAAAACAAGGGAGTGCGAGTTTTTCTTCGATTGCTTTGAGATTTTCTTGTTGCTGTGGTGTGAGTTCTTTGTTTTTTTCTGGTTCCTCACTTTTTGCCAGGTTTCCAGATATAAAATCCCAGAGACTATAGTTGATTCCTTCGGTTTTGTTTTCATACATCCTTTCTACCTTTTTGTGCATATCTTCATTCCATTTGTGTTTCTTTGGTCGTACCAATATCTGAAGAAAAGCTGTTTCGTTTTCGTTGAGCTTGGAAAGACTATTGAGAATAGTATTGATAGGATCGGTTTTATGATCGTCTAGCTTGGTGATAGGGTACATGTCATCTTTTTTGAGATCGAGTGATATGTATTCCTGGTCGGTATTTTCATGGAAATATCGGTAGTCATACAGAGGCTCTACCGTAGCACCTGGGTAGTTGGAAGAGATAAATTTTTCTGTGATACTCTCAAGTTCGAAAGGGCAAGTAACATGAAAGTAGATCATACTTGGTTCTCCTACTATCTCCATAGAGATATGTTTCTTTGCTTTGAGGAAACCTCCATCAAATGCATCGAGAGAATGGAGGTTATTATAAAACTGCGTCATCACTCCGATCGCTTCTTGGTAGTTTTGTTCTGTAGAGTTTTCCTTGTCTCATTGAGAATCTTTTTTTGGAAGGAGTATTCGAAGGGTGATGTAGTCGAGCTGTGTTTTCTTAGAAACAAATTTGTTTACTATATTGTATACAAAAGTAAAAACCGATCCGAAGATCAGAATATATCCGAGACTATACAGTATTTGTGGATCAATATTATTCATACGTGTATTATATCACAGATACTCCTATTTTTGGAGCTTTCTAGAAATATTTATAAAATAAACCATTTGATTATATATTAAAATATGTTATAATAATAAATCCTTGTTTCTCACCTCTATTATTATTGTAATTGTATTATGGAAAAAATCACATTATCTGAGGCTATTCGTCAGGCATCTCGAAAAAATAACTCCGTGGACTTTGTCCAACAGAGTGCTGATCGAGATGAGGCATTGGATGAGCTGATGAGTGCTCACTCCTATGCAAAGATAAAAATTCCAGGCCCAGGGAATAGATATGAAGTCTG
>JAYELJ010000068.1:0-2737 GCA_034717395.1 Patescibacteria group bacterium | reverse complement strand
GAGGCTGTCTAAAAAATCACTAAATCCACTGGATTTGGTGATTTTTTGGTGTAGAATGAAATATCACCCTGTAATCATATATAAATTATGTTTAAAGACTATAACCCAAACCAGGAAGAACTACTGCCACAAAGTCTATTTGAGTATTTATGAGAAAGCCACGAAGCGGTGCTTCTGAACGAACTAGTGAATGAGTTGGATATAGAAGAGCTTATCCAGGAGTATCACCAGGAAGGAAAAGGAAGACCAGCATACCACCCACAAATGATGCTGAAAGTATTGTTCTATGGGTATATGAACCAGGTCTTTAGTAGTAGAAAGCTAGCAAACAAATTAAGAAGTGATATTGGATTTATGTATATATCAGGAAAGAATAAACCAGATTTTCGAACAATAAATATGTTTCGTAGAAAGAGAGGATGAGTCTTGGAAAATATTTTTGTGCAAATAGTACTGAAAGCAAAAGAAATGGGAATGATCCAGTTTGGGACAGTGAGTTTGGATGGAACAAAAATCTATGCAAATGCATCGAAGAGTAAGAATTATGATGTTGAATGAATAGAAAAAAAGATCCAAAGATTGTTCGATGAAGCAGATGAGATAGATGCCCTTGAGGATGAAGAGTACGGGGAAGAAGAAAATGCTATCCCTGAGGAGCTGAGAACAAAGGAGTGAAGAGAAAAGAGAAGAAAAGAGCTGAAGGAGAAAGAAGAAAGATTAAGAAAGAAACAAGAGATGGTGAAAGAAGAAATAGAGAGGAAGAAAGAACAGAGAATAAAGCAAACAAGGATAAATGATACGGATGAGGATTCGAGACTTATGCAAATGAAGAAGAAAGACTATGGGAATGGATATAACCCACAGAATGTAACAGAGAAAAGGTTTATATTGAGTACAAGGGTACCGAATACAGCAGGAGATGCGCAAGAGCTCATACCATCTTTAGAAAAGTTTAAGGAAGCATATGGAGTAGTACCGGAAAGGTTATTGGCAGATAAATGATATGGGAGTGAAGAAAATTATAAGTATATGGAGAAGGAATGAGTTGAATGATATGTGCCACACCCGAAAGAGACAGGGGTTAATTTATCTGAGTTTATCTACGATGAGAAAAAAGATGAGTATAAGGATACAGAAGGGAATGTGTATAAATTTCACCAGTACGTGGATAGTAAAAATCCAAGGAAGAGATGAAGACCGGGAAAAGAAGAGAACCTTGAAGAGAAAGATTTTAAAGCAAAGCAGTATTATACAGAAATGAAAGATGGAATAAAGAAATATATGAAAATTTCGATGGAGAGAAGAGGGATCTATAAAAGAAATGATGAGCGATTGTACAGCGAAGAAGGAAAAGAGATCTACAAAGAGCGGAGCTGATGCGTTGAAAATGTGTTTGGGAATGTAAAACAGAACCTCGGGTTTACGAGGTTCCTTTTGAGATGATTTGAGTGAGTGCAAATTGAATGGAATCTGATATGTCTAGCGCATAATTTGAAGAAAATCCTCAAATTCCAAGCTGTATAGATAATTTAGGTGCAAAATCTGACAACAAGAAAAACCAAGGAATAAATCCTTGGTTTTTCTTGCGAGAACAATATCTAAAACAGTTATTTTTTAGACAGCCTCCTAGGGCTTCCTTTTTTATATGATAATCTGATATTAGATAGTCATGATATCTTTATCTTTTTTCGAGAAAATCTCATCAGCTTGTTTATTGTAGTTGTCTACAACATCTTGTACTTTTTTCTCTTCCCCTTTACGAGCATCTTCACTGATTTCTCCATCTTTTTCCATCTTTTTCAGTATATCCATAGCTTTTTGACGAGCTCCACGGATAGAAATCTTAGCTGTTTCAAGCATTTGTTTGATCAATTTTGCAAACTCTTTGCGTCGTTCTTCTGTCAGGGGGGGCATAGTGATACGAATACAAGATCCATCATTGTGTGGAGTAAGACTCACAGGAGCTTCATTGATTGCTTTTTCTACAGGAGTAAACATTCCTTTATCCCATGGAGTGATCTGAATAGTCTTTGCATCTGGAATGCTAATAGCAGCTACTGCTTTGAGTGCCATTTTTGAACCATAAGAGTCTACAGGAAGATCTTCTACAAGCTCAGCAGAAGCACGACCAGTATGTACACCACGAAGTTCATGATGCAGATGATCGATCGCTTTATCTCCATTTTCTTTCAATTGTGTAGTTATTTGTGACAACATATTGTTTGTATGTAAAGTTTTAGATTTTGTATCAGTATTATATAGTAGCGTATAATAGTTGCAAGAGTATTTCTTTTTCTTTGTTGAATAATTTATATGGCAGAAGGTTCATCTTCATCATCGTTTTCTATAGAATGAGGTGCTATTATCCTTTCGATAGTAGTAGTGGTTTTGGTGTGTCTTTTCTATATGATGGGAACAGGGAATGAAATATATTTACTCGATTCGTATGCTGGGGATATGATGCGTACGGGGAACTGTTATCCTCTCTCTTGTGAGTAGAACACCATAGTTATTTTTCTATTATTATATGAAAAATAGAAAGTGTGTAGATAAAAAATCAGAAAAAAAGTTGCAAAACAGATTCTATCTCTATACAATAACCAAGCTTTTGAGATTGTATGCCTAGGTAGCTCAGTGGTAGAGCAGAGGACTGAAAATCCTCGTGTCGGTGGTTCAATTCCGCCTCTGGGCACCAATCAAAAAGTATAAAAGACCTCCTTGGAGGTCTTTTTTGTAT
>JAYELJ010000067.1:0-13358 GCA_034717395.1 Patescibacteria group bacterium | reverse complement strand
ACGTTTTGTAAACTGGTATAATACTGTTAAACCTCACAAAGGTATCGATAACAAGACTCCTTTTGAAGTAGTGGAAGAATTTTATTATAATCCAAATGTGTAAACAACGCTCTGGAATCTAACATCTAACATAATATATCCTTTGTCTGATTATATCTCTTCTACCTTGCTTCCGATTGTTATCGTGAGGTATTACATCATAGTATTTTCTCGGCCTCCGTATTATGAAGATTATATAAAAATCCTCGGCAGAGAATAGGTTCCTCCGAGGACTAGTATATTCAGCTTGGTATATTATTGCAACCATTGATCGATATTTTTTTTTATATGTTCTCCAAATTGAATATGAAGGTCCTCCATCTCTTCTGGAGAAAAGCGAGAAAGAACAAAGTCACTGGTATTCATTTTACTGAGTTTATCGGTTTGTATTCCTATTTTGATACGAGCGTACTCTTGTGTTCCAAGCTTTTGTTCAATATCTTTGAGTCCATTTTGCCCCCCACTCGAACCTTTGGCACGGTAACGCCATTTTCCAAAAGTTATATCTTTATCATCTACGATAACTAAAATATCTTGATTATCGAGTTTATAGTAATTTTTGATATGAGAGACAGCACTTCCTGAGAGATTCATGTATGTTGTTGGTTTTGCCAGTATCACCTTCCCTCCATTGATATATCCAGAACATATATTGGCAGCAAACTTACTTTCTACTCCCCAGTTGCTTGCCTGTATTTCTTTTGCGAGATATTCAACTGCCAAGAACCCAGCATTGTGCCGGGTTTTTTCATACTCTTTTCCGATATTTCCCAGTCAGATGATGAGTTTCATAGTGATATTATTTATTTTCCTTAATCCACACTTCTTCCATTTACCACATTTCGTGAAGGTGGAATATCATAATAATCTAGCAGATAGCTCGCTATATCTTGAAATATAGGTGCGGCAGCTTCCGATCACCACTGAGTAGATCGAGGACGAATCACTCGAACAATGGTAGTGAATTTAGGATCATTTGCTGGAGCATACCCCATAAATGAAGCGATCGTAGTACCAATACCAGATTCATATCGACCAAATTGATCCGGAATCTGAGCAGTACCTGTCTTCCCAGCAACATAGTATCCAGGAATTCGTGCATAGGCTCCCCCTCCATGTTCTACTACAGAGATAAGCATACTGGTTATCGTACGAGAGACTTCTTCCGATATCACTTGTGATACAACTTTTGTTTCTATGTTCTTTGTATCCCTATCTCGATATCGAAGCTCTTTAATGATATGTGGTTGCAGAAGTTTTCCTCCATTGGCTAAAGCAGTAAATGCGGTGATCATTTGCATTGGTGTAGCTGCGATACCTTGTCCAAATGAGATATTGGCATGGGTAATATCAGCCCAGGTACGAAAATGACTCAAGCTCCCTGGAGACTCAACATCGAGACCAACATCAGTACGTTTTCCAAAACCAAAATCTTGCAAATATTTGTACATAAGTCGTTTCCCTAATCTCTGAGCAATAAATGTCATCCCTGTATTAAGAGAATCTTCGAGAATCTTAGTCATGGTAATCCATCCACGATACTTGTTATCATGATTGGTTACTTTATATTCATCCAGTTCTATTGGACCTTCATCATGAAAGCTTGTATCTGCAGTTATCTCTTGTGCATCGAGACCAGCAGCCATGATAATAGGTTTGATAATAGAACCTGGTTCGTATGTATCTTGCACCGGATGGTTTACAAAAGCCCTAGGACCAAGTTTGTTTTTATATATCCATTGTTTTCATTGATCATCAGTAATGACGGGTATTTGTCTATTTTGTTCTTCTATCCAATCAGTAGAGTAAATCGGCACTCTTTCAAAAACTTTGGTATATTCATTTGGGTTGAAATTTGGGTATTCTGCCATAGCAATAATCTCTCCTGTATCAGGGTTCATAACAATAGCATCTGCATAATCAGCATCCAGTTCATTTACTCGTCTTTCAAGTATTTTTTCGAGCTCCATTTGTGCAGCACGGTCGATAGTCAGGAGAATATCTGCTCCATCGAGAGATTCTTCGAGTGTTTCCCCTTGTATCGATATAGTACGCCCCATTGAATCTTTCTCTGTAAACATCTTCCCATCTTTCCCCGCCAACAGATAGTTATACTGTCCTTCTAGTCCATATTGACCTTCCCCTTCTTGATCTACATATCCAAGAATATTTGAAGCAACGGACCCTTCTGGGTAGTACCTATGATTCTCTGCTTGAAGTACCATCCCTTTTATTCGAATATTTTCTTCTTCTTTTATTTCAGCGATTTTTTGGGAAAGAGGTATTGGTAATTTTTTGAGTATAGAAAAATATCTACTTTCTGCTTTGAGATCTATTTCATCACGAATTTCTTCTTGGTATATCTGTACTTGCTCATCGAATGAAAGTTGGAACCTTGTAAGCCATTTCTCTTCCCATTCTGCATACTCTTTATTTTCATCAAACTCCACGAGATCTTCTAGAGTAATACCCGAAAGAGTGAATCCCGATTGAGTCAATATCCCCTGCTTTATGAGTTCTTGTCTTTTTTCTTCTGCCCCTCGTTGTTTGGCGTACTCATCGATAGCTTGGCGCTCATCGATGTAACTTTGTATACGTTTTTGTTTTTCTGTGTATATAACAGGAACGATATAGTTGATAAAATCATCAACAGTACCTTGTTCGATCATAAAGAATGGATCGATAAATAAATGATCCAAAGTGATATTAGACGCAAGAGGAAACTCTGTAGCACTTCTTGTATCTTCTACTAGTATTTCCCCTCTCTGGGCTTCGAGCTTGATATATCCAAGATGTTGTTTATTTGCCAGTTCAGTATAGTGCTCATATTGAAAAACCATCAGATAGATCATTTTTGATGCTATCATAAGAAAAAACACAAGCGCTATAATCATCAGTATACGAATACGAGACAAGGGAGATAAGAGATTTTAGATAATAGGCAAGAGGTAGGAACATCATATCTTTTTATTTATATTTCTTTTCGAAGTTCTCTATTTGATTACAAATATCAATAAGCAATGTTTTGAATTCATGATACCCAAGTGTTTCTTCAAAGATTGTACGATTCCCTGTTGAAAGAAATTCAAGAGCGGTATCGGCTTTTTCTATATAAGGGTATGTATCGAGCAAAGCATATTTATATATTGCGAGCTGATAAAGCTCTATTGAATCAGGAGTAAACTCATGTGACTTGTAGTCTATCACAAGGGCTGTGTCCTCTGAAAGACGATCTACGCGATCATACCTTCCCTTGATACTAAATTGTGGTGATATATTCCATTGGAATGCAACTTCAAGAAGCCAAGGATTTCCCCATTTGTCTTTATAGTTATTGTAAAACCTTTCCAGACTTTCTTTTCCTTTTGTATAGAGCTTTAGTTTAGCTGATGGAGAAAGGAAAGATCATTCGTTGAGCATTTCTTCATATATCTCCCAGAGTGTTTCGAAACTGGGCTTCCAGGCAGGAGCGAACAAATTCCCCTGTCCTATTTCATTGCTATGTTCTGTAATCTGTTCGTAGAACCTATAGAGTGTATTGTGCATCAGTGTTCCAAAATATGCAGGAAAAGAAAAAGGCTGCTTTTCTTTTTTGATGTAATACGTATAATAGTCCTCAGAAGACTGCAAAAATGTTTTTATTTGTGAGTAGGAAAATGAACGCACTGCAAGTGTGTAATGTTAAATTTTAATATGTTTCAAAAAATATTTTCTCTTTGTATCGGTATTATAGTATCTCTGTGACTCGCATGATGTTCAGCATGAGACAATCAAGACATTACCCTGTATTTCTATGGGGTTTTTGACCATTCTGAAGTCTATGATAATATTATCACAGAATATGAAAAAGACCATCCGAATGTGCAGATAAAATACAAAAAAATGAATTACCATGAATATTATCCCTACCTTGCTCGTCAGATAGAAAATAATAAACCGGTAGATATCTTTATTCAAGATGGATACTGGAACAACGAGCATCCTGAGTATATCACTCCCATTCCGGAAAAATGGATAAACAAATGAGATTTTGAAGATCGGTATTCTGAAAACCTGATAGAGAGCTGCATGGATCTCACAGGAAAGAAGTATCTTTCTTGGCCACAGTCGGTAGATAGTATGGTGGTGTATTACAATACTGATCTATGGTCTTCTTTTCCAGAGATTTGGTCTGAGCTTCTGTCGGAGTATCGAAAATGGCAAGGAGACATAGCTCCGGTAGCTATTGGAGCTATCCTTAATACTGATCGTGGATATGATCTGTTCAAAGCTTTATACGAACAACAAAATTCGGCTATTCCTGAAAATATATTAGCGATTGATAAAGTAAAAGCTTTTGATACTCTATACCCTTTTAGAGAAAAATGGATGAGTAGTAAAAGCTATCAGATCGAAGAATTTGCTGCAGGAAATGTGGGAGCGATATTGAGTTATAATTACAAATACCAACAGATTCGTGAGACTGTTGATGGATCTTTCCCTTTCAAAATAGCACCTCTTCCTCGGTTTTCTTCTGATGCTTCTGGGTATCCAGGGTTGGCTTGGTACTATAGTATCGCCTCCAATTCTCAACATCCAGAAGAAGCTGCGGAGTTTATTTACTTTCTTTCTCAAAAAAAGAATGAAGTTTCTCTGTATAATAAAAATTATAAAATCCCTGCGAGTAAACAGGGGCAAGCAGTTCTTATGAAAGAACCGAGTGCTATGACACAAATCCTTTTAGATCAGGCTCCCTATAATGTTTATTACATGAATCGAGATTGGGAAAACCAACAAAGAGAAGATTATTATCAATATGTATTGAGTCAGGAATAGGAAAATAAAAGAAGCCTCGAGGATAATACCTCAGGCTTTATTTTCAGAAACTACTATTTTTTCATCAGAGAGTATACTTTTTGCTATAAATGCATCACGTGCAAGAGCAATTACAGTTATTGATACATAACTATCTACTAACTTCACCGGGATAAATGTAATCCCATTTTCTATTATTAGATCACTGGTGTCTGGTCGAATATTTACATTCGTACCAATAATAATATTTTTTGTTTTGTCTTTTCTCTCGTCTTTCACAACTTTGCAAAGAATAGGCCCAACTGCTACATAAGTAGAATCTAACCCTCCTTCGCTAGTACTTAGATTAAGCACCACAGCATTTGTTTGTTCTTCCTGCGTTTTCAGATCTGTTTTTTTCTCTTCCATTGTTCTTGTTCCTTTCTAATTTACTTATACAAACAATAGCTTACATCATTTATCTTGTCAACCCATCTTGTAGTTGTTTGAGGAGTGTAAAATATTCTTCATCCATTTCTCCTCTACTCTCTTTTTCCTGAATTTGTTTTTTAAGCAGATCGGTAGAGTTCTTGGTGGTTTTTTGTTGTATCTTACGAAGAAGTGCATCTATTTCATTTTTGACCCAGCTTTCTGATTTCTCATCGAGAGTGTCTTCTATATAGAGTGATACAAATCCAAGGTAGGTTTTGATACGGTCATTGTCTTGCTGATTGATAAACTGAGAACTATTAAATTCCCCTGCTTGGATAACAGCAAGAAGATCATGAAGCAGTTTTGTTTTTACTGGAGAACTGAGCTGCATATCACTTGGTATCTGTTCAATAAATTTTTGTGTGTTGATCAACATCCCAATAAGGTAGTCTTCTACCGAAAGTTTTACAGAGTTACTTGCTTTCTGAGATGCCGCTTTTTTCACTTGTCTGTCCTGTTTTGCTGCTTTTTCCTTGTCTATGTTTGCGAGAATATACATGAGATTATCTCCCGAAAGATGGGTAATAGATGATAGTTTCTGTATATAGGCTTCTCGGACAAGTGCATTAGTTGATGTTTGTATCAGAGAAATAATCTCTATCGCATAGTTTTTGCGATCGAGTACTTCTGTTAGGTCATAAAAATCTCGACGAGTATCAATGAAATAGTCTATCAGTGCTTTTTTTGCCTCTATAGATTGTTCAAGACTTTCTTTCCCATTTTCTTCTAATAGGAGCTCAGCTGGATCTTTAGCGCCTGGTAGAGTGAGAACATACACATCCATATCTTGAGCAAGAGCCATCATCCCGGCTTCTTTGATAGCAGCCTGTCCAGCGTTGTCAGAATCAAAAGCAAAGACAATTTTATTCGAGAGGCGTTTGAGTTTTTGTAAGTGTTTGGGAGTAAAAGCTGTACCAAGAGTAGCTACTACATTGTGAAACCCTTCCTGGTACATCATAATAGCATCCATGTACCCTTCTACTACAATAGTAAAATCTTGTTTCTTGATATGGGTTTTGGCTCGGTGAAGATTGTATATCACATCTGATTTGTGATATAATGGATGTTCTGCCGAGTTGAGGTATTTTGGGTCTGCTCCGGAAAGTGTACGTGCACCAAAAGCAATAGTATGTCCGAGATTATTTTGAATAGGAAACATAACTCTGTCTCGGAAAGAATCAAAAAACTCTGCCACTTTTCCCTGTTTTGGTTTGATAAGATCTATAGTGGAAAGATTCTGATCAGAAAACCCTTGTTTGAGCATATAGTTTCTCATATCTTCAAAATGATCTAGTGCGTACCCAAGACCAAATTCTTCTATCATGGAATCGGATACTCCTCGATTATGGAGGTAACTCAACGCATCTGTCCCTTCTGTAGCATAGAGGTTTTGACGAAAATAATTACTTGCCACTTGGTATCAGCGAAGGTATTCATCTTTGTCTTCTTTGTTTATCTTTTCCTTTCTGTCAGCAGAGAAACTTTTGTATTCATCAGAAGATTGCAGATCTATATCGGCTTTTTCTGCCAATATTTGTAGCGCTTCACCAAAAGAACAGTCTTCAATCTGCATGATAAATTTGAAGACATCTCCTCCTCCCTGACAAGAAAAACAATATGCTATCTCTTTATCTGGAGATACAAAAAAAGAAGGACTTCGTTCATCATGAAATGGACAGAGGCCTTTGTAGTTTTTTCCAGCTTTTTTGAGCGTAACATATTGAGATACGACATCGACAATATCTACCCGAGATTTTATTTGATCAGTCAGTTGCATTAATCCTATTCTACAATAGATTCATAATAAAAAAAAGACCCTCTTTGTAAAAAGAAGATCTAAGCAATTTTTACAATCGAAACATCATCTGCTCCTAAACGAAACTGTTTTTTCACCGTACAATCTTTCATCATTTCATAAAAATATGTTCCTGTTCCTACAAAATTGATAACCTCTCCATTCCCACAAGCAATCTCTCCTTGAGATCGATCGCAGATAAAGTATCGTTTTTGTAGACCATATTTATCTGAGATAATAACCAAAGAGTAATTCCCCACTTTATCATATTTTACAGGATATTCTTGAACACTTTGGATCTCTTTTATAATTTGATTATAACTTGCTATCTTTTCTTCTTGTTTCTTTTTCTCTGCTTTTTTAAGAGCACTCTGATAAATATTCAACAGTTTTTTAAGTGCTGCTTTTTTTAAGTCTACTAAATCCATATTTTCCCCTTTGAATTTTCTTTTACAATTATACCTATAACATATTATTTGTACAGGGGAAATCTCGATAAAATATCCATAAGTTCAGATTTTAGTTGATCTAATTTCGCAGTGTCCTGATGATGCATGATAGCTTGGTCGAATAGATCAGCTATTAGCTGCATCTCAGATTTGCCAAGTCCACGAGTGGTAGCAGCAGCAGTACCAATACGGATACCTGATGGATCCATTGGTTTTCGTGTATCAAAAGGGATCATATTTTTGTTTACTGAAAGCCCAATATACTCGAGAGCTTCTTCTGCCTGTTGCCCAGTGATTCCTTTGCTTCCAAATATATCAATAAGAATAAGATGGTTGTCTGTTCCTCCTGAGATCACAGAATACCCCTTGTTTATAAGTTCTTGAGAGAATACTTGGGCATTTTTGATTACTTGTTGTGTGTATTCTTTAAACTCTGGTTGTAATGCTTCATGAAATGCTACTGCCTTGGCAGCGATAATATGCTCATGTGGTCATCCTTGTACTCCTGGGAACACAGCACGATCGATTGCTTTTGCATATTGTTCTTTACACATAATCATAGCTCCACGAGGTCCACGGAGGGTTTTATGTGTGGTTGTAGTAACGATATCGCATAGAGGAACTGGATTTTCTATTGCTTCACCAGCAATAAGACCTGCAATATGAGCAATATCTCCCATAAGAATGGCTCCCACTTCATCTGCTACTGCACGAAATTCTTTCCAGTTGAAATCACGAGAATACGCAGAAAACCCAGCAAGAATAAGTTTTGGTTTGTGTTCTACAGCAAGCTTTCTTACTTCTTCCATGTCTACCAGCCCAGTAGTCTGATCGACACCATAGGGTACAATATTGTACATCATTCCCGAAAAATTTAAAGGATGTCCATGACTGAGATGTCCCCCATGTGCGAGGTTGAACCCAAGAATCGTATCTCCTGGCTGGAGTACCCCGAGAAACACAGCAAGATTTGCAGGAGAACCAGAAAGTGGTTGTACATTTACATGCTGTGCTCCAAAGATTTGTTTGGCACGATCTATAGTCAATTGCTCCATTTGATCTACATATTTCTGACCACCATAGTAGCGTTTTCCAGGATACCCTTCTGAGTATTTGTTACAAAAACTACTTGCCATAGCTTCTCGAACCGGTTTAGAAGCATAATTTTCTGATGCAATCAGTTCTAATTCTTGCTCTTGTCTTTGATCTTCCATTTTGATAAGATCAAGTATCTGAGGATCAGTGTTCTGAAGATGAGTGAAATTCATAGAGGATTGGTAGTAAATAATGCAAAATAACTTGCAATTATTATAGGGAAGTTGTTAGAATCTTCCAAGTAAAAAACGACATAAGGAGTTTATTATGGTTTGCATAAGTAATGGCAGTCTAGAACCTATAGTGTTTCTGCCAGTCTCACAAGATATACAGGATATGGAGTTGGCTGATAAATACTTTAAAAGAAAAATATTTATTATTGTCTCATTTATAGTCATTGGACTCGGAGCTATAACTTTGTTTGTAGCTTAGATTGTACTGATCACCAGTAGAGGTTATATCCTCTGCTTTTTTTGATTCAAAAAATAACCTCCGATATTCTCGGAGGTTATTTTCTATGCAATCGCTTTATCTACAATCACATTAATCGCTTTTTCAAATGTGATTTGATCGTGTATTTGTTTGCGACGTTCTGGTTTTGCAAAATCTTTTTTCACTTGTTCTACTTGCTCTGGTTGTTTGTATCGGGCAATTTGTTCTTCGATCTTCGCATCAATTTCATGATGAGCAGCTGTGATTTGGTGTTCTGCTACATATGCACGAAGAAGTTCACGTGTTTGAACTTGTTTCAATGCGCGTGGACGACGTTCTTCTTTGTACTCTTCTTCTATTTTCCCTTGGTGTTTTAGATAGTCTTCAAACTGAACACCTTGTTGAATAAGACCGTATTTTTCATGAGCAATGATATAATCAAGCTCTTTATCTACAATAGTTGGATGTACTTCGATAGTACAAAGAGCAAGAGCTTGTTCTAGGATTTCTCCTTCGAGTTTGTAACGAGCTTCTTTTTTCTTTTGTTTAAGAAGATCTTTTTCAATATCCTCTTTGATTTGATCAAGAGTTTTCGTACTATTGGTGATTTTTTTCACGAATGCTTCTGTCATACGAGGTAGTTTTTTTACTTCTACTGTATGCACATGACATTTGAATACCGCTTCTTTTCCAGCCATATCTGCTACATGGTAGCTTTCTGGGAATGTTGTTTTTACTTCTATATCATCACCAGCTTTTGTTCCAACAAGTTGTTCTTCAAACCCAGGAATAAAAGAGTTTGATCCGAGTTCAAGAGGGTGTTTTTCTGCTTTTCCTCCTTCGAATGCTGTACCATCGATAAACCCTTCAAAGTCGATCACTACACGATCACCATTTTCTGCATCTTTATCTGTGGCATTCCATTCTGTAAATTGTTGTTTGATTTGATCAAATACCGCGTCTATATCTTTTTTTGTTACCGATACAGAAGGTTTTTTAACCTTGATAGTTGAGAAATCTCCGAGTGTTACTGACATATATGTATATGATTAATAAATAAATATACGATTAATTGAATAATAAAAAACTCTAGATGCTGAAACAAATCCAGCATAACAGAGTTTTTTATAGGTTTTAGTTATGTTTTCCTTTGAGTGTTTTCACTTTTTTCTTCGCTTTGTTAGCTGGAGCTTGTTTCATCCAATCTGTAAATTTCTCTGAACGACCAGAAGAATCAACAATACGCATTTTACCAGTCCAAAATGGGTGACATTGATCACACACATCAACACGGATAGATTCTTTTGTTCCACCAGTTACAAATTCACGTTGGCATCCCCCACATGTAACTTTACATTCGAAATATTCTGGATGTATTCCTTTTTTTGCCATATTTTTTTAGTTGTTAAAAAATAATAGCCCCGGCCAAGTACCATGAGCGCTCAAAAATATTATGCCCGGATAGAATATGATATATCCTAGCGAAATGCAAGAAAAAAGATTGTGTATTGATCAGATTTTTGACTATACTAAATCATGAGAACAGAGATTTTCGTTTCATTTTGATATCAATACCCTATGAAAAAACTTATACTTAATATATTTACTCGTATTCTCTGGATACGAGCGAGACAATCTATACAACAGAATAATCCAAAAATCATTGGTATTACTGGTTCTGTAGGAAAAACCACCACTCGAGATTTTCTCTCAACCATCCTTTCTAGCCAATATACCATTCAAGCTGCGAAAAGAAGTTTCAATACCCCTATTGGTATTGCATTTACTATACTCGGAATAGAAAAATCTCCGTATTCCAATCCTTTTCGTTGGATACATCTGATTGTCTCTGTATTTATCTCTCCCCTTCCAAAGTTTGATATTCTTATATTGGAAATGGGTGCAGATACCCCAGGAGATATATCTGACTTGCTTTCTTGTGTATCGATAGATTACGCTATTATTACACATATCACAGAAAATCATATAGCAGAATGACAGTTCTCGAGTTACCAGCAGATATTTACAGAGAAAACGAAGCTTATAACAGAAACTCATGCTCAGAAGATATGGCTGGATGGTGATTCAAAAAACACAGAAATATTTGAAGATGATTCTCGAGTAGTATTGTATAAGAAAGATGATATAAATAGTATTTCTAGTGATATGAATGGACTATCTTTTTCTTATCAAGGGAGCGTATATAATTTTCCCAAGATCTATGGAGAATTTCTTGCTCCACTTTGTTTTGTTTGTGTTCTCTGTAGCCAAGAATTTGGTATACCTGAGGATAAGATTCAGTCATCTATCCGAAGTATTCAGTTTCCTGCGGGGCGAGGAACTTTATTGAAAGGAAAGAATCAATCTATTATTATAGACTCAAGCTATAATGCTAACCCTGACACATTTATTGCTCTTATAAATGAAGTCAATAGATGGAAATATGAAAAAGGTCCTCGGATCATAGTTCTTGGATCCATGAATGAACTTGGGAAAAATAACACCACAGCACACCAAACAGTTGCTCAACAAGCGGCTCATAAATTTGACCACTATATATGTATTGGTCATGGAGCTACAATCTACAAAAAGACGCTGATGCATCAAGGAATAAACGAATCTCAGATAGAAGTATTTCATTCTTCTAAAGATGCTGGAAATATTTGGATAGAAAAATGTAAAGATATGAATTATACAAATGCTTTATTTGTAGTAAAAGGTTCTCAGAATCAAGTATGGACTGAGCGATTTATACCTCCTCTTTTACAAAACAAAGAGGATATATCACTGCTTGCAAGAGATATTCCAAATACATAAAAAGACATCACTATGATGTCTTTTTGTTTTGTCCTGTTTGAATCATAATATTTAGCAGCTCAGAAAACGATATAGCATTACTTTTGGCTGCAAGAGGAAACAAACTTTGGTCTGTAAATCCTGGTATAGTATTTATCTCAAGTAGTACTGGCCCTGAGCTTCCGAGCATAATATCTGTACGACTATATCCAGAGCAACCAGTTGATTTGTGAGCTTTAAGAGCAAGGTCCTGAAGCTGCTGGGTAAGAATAGTATCAATCTTCGCTGGGCAGATCTCATCTGTAGAGCCATTGTATTTATTTTCATAATCAAACTGCTGTCCTTCTGGTGGAATAATTTCAACAACCGGTAATGCTTGGATGATCCCATCTGTATTTTCCAGTACCGCTACAGTAAATTCTCTTCCTTCTATATAACATTCGATCATCATATCTTGATGATGCTGTTTGATGCTTGGATAATGAGCTAAAAGATCATCATGATCCATTATAATATATACACCTTGGCTACTTCCCTCTGTAAGTGACTTGATAACCACTGGATACCCACCAACATTATTGATCACAGATTCAATTTGAAACAAATCAAAATTCCCGATATCCCCAATATACTCGTTGGCAACAGGTAGTCCTCGATCTCTCCAGATTTGTTTAGTGCGAGCTTTATCTATACACAGTGCATGAGCCTGAGAAGGAGACCCTGCAAAAGGAATATCGAGAAGTTCGAGCAAAGCAGGTACTCTCCCATCTTCACCATCCTCTCCATGAATCATCACAAAAGCAAAATCATAGACAGAGTATTCACTAAAAAACTGATCCTGTTCTTCTGGGAAAGTATATACAGATACCTGGTACCCCATTCCTACAAGAGCCACGCGGGTAGATTCAGAAGAACGAATAGATATATCACGTTCTGAACCCTTTCCTCCTGTTATAATTGCAATATTAGAAACCATGAAAATAAAAGAGAAGTAATAATTAGCTATATTCTAGTCGTCATAAGAAATACTATCAAGAAATTTCCGTACAAGTGGGATGACAAAATATGAGATTGGTAGTGCAACAGAGAAGGCTCTCCACCAAGAAGAAAACCATTGTGAAAAATAGAGTTCACTAAAGCCAAGATTCAAAAAAGTTACATAGCCAGACATAATGATAGACATCATAAAAGCAATCACTAGTGGCATGAGTATATGGTAGTATTTACGAGGAAGGATTTTCATATAAGTATAAAACAATCAATGAATAGCTAGAGTATAAAGAGATTTTCAATAATAGAAATATATAATATGATTTTTGTCAATTTGATATTGACTAATAGAAATAAGAGAGTATTATAATATATACAAAAAATAATTTTGTATTTTATCAAGTATCATTTAATTCTTCTTTATTATGTCTGAATTACGCAAAGGGATGAAAAATCTTGGAGAGTATATCAAATCTCGCCGAAAAGAATTGAGCCTT
>JAYELJ010000066.1:0-2770 GCA_034717395.1 Patescibacteria group bacterium | reverse complement strand
TGCATATATTCATCGAACCCTACGAGCCCTTCATGGGTATTGAGCTCGATCAGTGTATCGAGCTGATCAGCCAGCCCTACGTGAAATTCGCGTGTATTTTCCTCCGAAAACACAGAACAGCCTGACAGCAAAAAGCTAGAAATCAGGCTGATACTCACGACCGATATATATCGCATGATAGGGTTCATGTGTTTTTATTTTTGTGTTTTATTTTTTATTACTCCTCGTCTTCTTGATTCTGTTGTTTGAGTATCTCTTCTGGATTGGTAGTGATAATCTGATGTTCTCCATACGAAGAGATCACCTGGATAGACACATGTTTTTGCCCAGCAAAGAATATCCCCTGCCCTACATCAGAATTGAGCAGTGTCATCACTTCCCCTTCTGTCAGTTTGAATACTTCTTTGAGTTTGTCTACCGCGGCGGGAGATTGTTTGAGTAGCAGCTGCATAGACGAATTGGTTACCAGTGCTTTTCCGTAGGTACTCGCAAAGAAATCTTCTACATTCTGTGTAATAGTCGTCACCCCAAGATAGTATTTACGAGCACGTTTTATAAGCCCATGGAGAAACTTTGCAGAATCTTCGTACTGCATAATCGACCAGGCTTCGTCTATCACGAGCATACGTTTTTTCAGGTCACTACGAACGGTATTCCAAATATAATTCAGAACAATATACATAGCAATCGGACGAAGGCTATCATCCAGATCTCGGACAGAGAATACCATCAAACCGGAACCCATATTTACATTCGTTGGTTTGTTGAAAATCCCTCCAAATGTTCCATCTACATATTTACGAAGACGAATAGCGAGTTCTTCTGCACCTTTGGTAGTAGACAGGACATTGTAAAAATCTTCCATTGTCGGAGGATTCACCTCTCCTGGGTTGACTGTATCCATAGTGATCCCTTTTACCGCATAGGTATCGAGAAGAGACTGATCGATAATTGCAGCTTCTTTTGAAGTGAATTTTCCAAGCATCAGCTCCATAAGACCAGACAGAGTAATCACTGCCGAGCGAAGCAAGGCTCCTGGTTTTTCTTCTGATTCGTCGATAGGACGAGGGAGATCAAATGGGTTGATACGTTGTTGAGACGTCAGAGAGATACGAAGGTAGCTTCCTCCGAGCATATCTGACAGTTCTTTGTACTCATTCTCGGGATCGATGATGATCACATCCGAACCGAGCATGATAGAACGAAGAATCTCGAGTTTGACTGCGTATGATTTCCCTGACCCCGAAGAAGCAAGGACTACCATATTGGCATTTTCCATTTTGAATCGGTCAAAAAGTATCAGAGAGTCATTGTGTCGGTTGAGACCATACAGTATCCCCGTATTGTCCGAAAGCTCTGATGACGAAAAAGGAAATGCCGTAGACACCGGACCAGTATTGAGATTTCTCACTACGTTCATTTCATCGGTCGCTTGTGGAAGACAAGAGGTAAAAGCTTGTTCCTGGCGAAGATACGATCTTTTTGTCAGGATAAGACTTCCCCCAAGAGCTGTTTCTACTTGGCGTGCAATTTGTTTGATCTTGGCAATATCTTCATGATAAATCGTAAAATAGATCCCCATTTGGAAAAACTTTTCTTCTCCTCTCTGAATACTATCACGAAGGTTTTCGATATCAGAGAGTGCATTTTCTACTTCTGGGTCACGAACCTCTCCTTTTTCTTGTGAAATATGTACCGAAGAAGTCAGCTGTACTACTTTTCGTTTCATCTGTTTCATCACTCCTTTTACATCTACTGGGTAGACATACATACTTAGATCCATCGTGATATCTGAGTTGACCAGTGGCGAAAGCCAACCTACTTGGAGATATCGAGGATACGAATACACAAAGAAACTCTGAGCATACATCCCAGATACTTTGAGGTGATCGTATTCTATCATCATAGCCGATGGAGAAATCAGATCTTTCACCGAAGCAATCCCTTCTTTGAAAACACCTTCTGCTTTAATAATTTCTTTTTCTCGTAATTGTTCTTCTTCTCTTTTTTGTCGAAGTTTTGCTATCTGTTGTTTTCTTTTATCTGTTTTCTTTTTATAGTCTCCCCACCAATCATGCACGGTCTTTACAATCGTTTTTCCATTCTTTTTTTCAACAACTTTGAGGGTTTGTTCTGCTGCTTTTTTCTCTTTTTTGAGAGATTCTGTTTCGGCAGTAACATCTTCGGTCAGAATATCATCCAGACTATCCAAAAAATCATCGACTTCTTTTGTATCGACTTGGCTCGCTATTTGTTGTGACTCTTTTGACATGGGAATAAAAGTTGAAAGATAAAAGTTGAATTTTGAATTATACGAGAGATTGTATTTATTCTCTTGTTAATCGAGAATCTTGGTCTAGGTTCATAGTATTTATATCGTCTACTTTTTCTTCGTAGGCAATAATAGGATTATAACTTTCATAGAACAGTTCTATGAGAGCTTGTGTATCGAGCTGCTGACTTTGTACCTGACACGATCTGAGAGATCCTTTGACTACATTGACTCTCTGCTGCACACGAGAACGAAGCGAATCAAATTCTTTGTGACGTTTTTTGATCTTTTCTACAGTATCTTGTGGAGTGAGCATATCACTTACCACATCCATAGGGGTACGAGTTTTTGCTCTGAGTGGTTCAAATGGAACTATCACATAAAAATCTTTTCGCATAATATCTGCAATATCAACAAGCCGAGCTATATATTCAATATATTCATAGGTTTGTTTGCGGATGAGTTCATTCTTTTGTTCTTGCGCTTTTCCTCGAAGCA
>JAYELJ010000065.1:0-2777 GCA_034717395.1 Patescibacteria group bacterium | reverse complement strand
TTTTTCTAGAAGTGTCTGCTCAACACTCTCTACCATAGCCGGATTCCCACAGATATACACAATAGTATTCCCGGGATCTCGGAGCATATGCTCTATGTATTCTGTCACACGCCCACGATACCCGTCATAATCCTCCTGTGCCGGATCTGATACGCACTGGATCACATCAAAATTTTCTGGAAGTGTTTCGAGCATGTGACCATAGAACATGTCTGCTACTGCACGAGTCCCAATAATATGTTTAACCGAATTTTGCATACCACTCTGAATCACTTCTTCAGAGAATGCTTTCATAGGAGCAAATCCCGCACCAGTTGAAATCATGAGGATATCCTTGTTTCCAATCTCTTCAGGGTTGAATATGAAATGTCCCATGGGCCCCATAAACTCGATTGTATCACCTTCTTGCAGTGTTTGGCAGAGATAGGTAGATCCAATTCCACTTGGTACCTGTTTGACCATAAGTTGAAAAGAGTGATCCTCAGCTGTATATGCAGAAGCAATACTATACGCTCTGTACACATCTTTTCCCGATTCAGGATCCTGACCCACTTTGATGGTTATGTATTGCCCTGTTTTAAACTCAAAACTAAGAGATTCCAGTGTGAGCTCCACTGTTGTTTCATTGAGGAATATTTTCTGTGTAACTTTTGCGTGTTTGAACATGGAAAAAGAATATATTGATTTATAAAAATATTTTTGATACTATGTGAGTACTTTTGGGGTTACCCACTGATTCTTGTTTTGAGGCATCTATTAGGTACAAATAGATCAGCGGGATGATAATTTAGTTATTCAATAATAGACACTCTGTCATGCTGAATTTATTTCAGTATCTCGGGTGTTTTTTATATCCTGAAACAAGTTCAGGATGACAACTATATTTGCAATTACTCTACATTGAATATATCCTAGAGGCAAATAAAACTTCTAGAATATTTTAAACTTTATTGATGCTATGGCTCAACCAAACTTTTATTCAGCATGTTATGCTATTATTGAGAATGAAAAAAAAGAAGTTCTTTTTCAAAGAAGAGCAAATACAGGGTTTTTAGATGGATGTTTTCAGATCCCAGCAGGGCATATGGATGGGGGAGAAACTATGAAGCAATGTATGGCTCGTGAACTTAAGGAAGAATTAGATATACACGCATGAGAAGAAAACATGGAAATAGTTCATATTTCGCATCGTATAGATAAAGATCGAGAGTATTTTGATGTATATGTTCGTGTAGATTCATACTCAGGAGAGATCAAAAATGCTGAACCACACAAATGTTCGGAGCTTACTTGGATTGATATAGATAACCTAGAGGACCCAGCATTATTTCAGCATGATATTCAAGTGATAAAAAAAGTGAGAAAATGAGGATCTATTAGTGAATTTGATTTTCGATAATTATATCTGAACAATATAGACCTCTTGCTGAATTATATATAAAACCTACTATCTAACTCTCACCTCCCCTTGATCTATAAACCAGAATTTGAGCAATTTTTCGAAGAAATTGGAGAGAAAAAATATCGACTGAAACAAATATACCAAGCGGTACACAAAGATCTTGTCGCGAGCTGGGATGATGTAACCACCATCCCACTCTCGCTCCGTGAACAATTACAAGAGAAATTTCCTTTCTCTTCTCTTTCTGTGTCCCATAGTGTCAAATCACAGGATGGTACAGAAAAGGTCTTGTTTCGTACTCATGATGATAAGTTCATCGAAGGAGTTCTTCTTCGTCAGAAAGGTCGAGTGACGATCTGTATGAGTACACAAATTGGATGTGCTATGGGATGTCATTTTTGTGCAACAGGGAAAATGGGTCTAGCTCGGAATCTTACGGTACAAGAAATGGTAGATCAGATTCTGTACTTTGCTCGTCATGTGAAGCCGATTGGCGAACGTATCAATAATGTCGTGCTCATGGGTATGGGAGAACCATTTCAGAATTATGAAAATGTTATGGATGCTCTCGGGTATCTCAATGATGATCATGGAATAGCTATTGGTCAGCGTCACCTTACTATCTCTACTTGTGGAGTAGTACCAAAAATCAAAGCCCTGGCAGATGATGGACATCAATATAACTTAGCTATTTCTCTGCATGCTCCAGAGCAAAGATTGCGTAAGAAAATCATGCCAGTAGCACAAATGCATGATTTTGATGAGCTCATGGATGCTATCAAATACTACCAAGAGAAAACAAACCGTCGTATTTTTTACGAATACACACTTATGGCAGGGATCAATGATTCGGTAGACCATGCCAGAGCATTGGTTGAGTTACTGAAACCACAAGCTCCTCTTGCTCATGTGAATATTCTGAGTTGGAATGGGAATCCTTACAATGAATTTTCTGCTCCAAGCAAAGATGCTATTCGCGCTTTTCAAGATGTATTGGTAAAAGGGGGAGTCCCAAGCACCTATCGTCATAGTAAAGGGGATGATATCTCTGCTGCCTGTGGACAGCTTGCAGCTGAACAATCGGGGGAATAAATTCAATAGATCAATTATTATTTTTAAGATTACTTGTATATTACATGCATCAAATAACTGTTAGCGAAGAATATAATGCTATTCGACTCGATGCTTTTCTTGCACAGCAAGAAGGGGTCTTTTCTCGATCACGATCTCAGGATATGATTAGTAGTGGGTATGTATCTATCAATGACAATACGATCACTAAGCTTGCAAAGAAAGTAAGGGAAGGGGATGTTGTAGTATATAATTCAGAGCTATTTGAAAAACAAATGGTAGCAGCCAATACGCTCGAGTCAGT
>JAYELJ010000064.1:0-13483 GCA_034717395.1 Patescibacteria group bacterium | reverse complement strand
GACCTTATTTGATCTGTGCTTTAGACTAGTCATATGAAAAAAACTCCCCCAACGCGAATGCGTACATGTCGTGGTTGCAACAAGAAGTTTGCACAAAATACTCTCATCCGTTTTTCAATAAACGAAGAAGGAGAAGTACAAGAAACAGAATCTGGAGGCAGAGGTTATTACTGTTGTGACAATGAAAATTGCAAGAAACAATCTCTCAATCCTGGTAAAATTAATCATTTTCTAAAGAGAAAAACTAAAAAATAATGCTCTACTTTCACCTTGGTCACAAACCACTTATATCATTAGCAGAAATCGAAAAAATTACTGGGCATGTCCCGCATCGAGAATCCAAATTTCTTGCAAGCATGTCAGATACTCCCCTTCGTGAAAATATGAAAGAGATGGGGTCTATCACCAAGATATCTGAATATGCAGGAACAATAGATGCTCCTGCTAGTCTTGCGAAGCTTATCGGGCCTGGACTCCAAGAAGTAGAGGGGAAAATAAAAATCGGGATCTCACTGATTACTGATGATAAAGATCTTCGCTTTCCAGATACTCTCAAGATCAAACGTATACTGAGCAAAGACTATGGACTTTCTATCCGTATGATTGACCCTATTGGGAAAAACAGAGAACTTAATAGTGCACAAATTGGAAAAAACAAGCTGATAAATAATCCAAAAGGGAGAGAATTTAATCTTATTCGACAAGAAGATAATTCTTGGAGAGTAACACAAACCAAATGGATACAGGATTACCAAATGCTCAGCAAAATAGACTACGAACGCCCCTGTGCCGATGGAAAAAATGGAATGCTTCCTCCAAAGCTTGCCCAAACCATGATCAATCTTTCAGGAGGGTCGAAACATATCACTCGATTCTACGATCCTTTTTGTGGAAATGGAACACTGCTTCTTATGGGACAGTATCTCAATATAGAATGTGCTGGATCGGATATCAATCCTGATATTGTAAAAGAGGCAGAGACCAATATCCAATGGATGATAGAACAAATGGATGGAGATACAAAACAACCACAAGTATCTACCGAAGATGCTCTCGATCGTAGCTATGCAGGATATTCTCATATTATATCCGAGGGATACCTTGGAAAACCAAAGAAAAGCCTGCCAACACAAGAAGAACGAATGCAAGAAGAACGAGAAATACATAAACTCTATACAAGTTTCATAAAACAAGTTGCTCAGACAGCAGACAAAGGATGTAAGATTCTCCTTTGCGTACCTTGTTTTCAAGTCAAACCGGGACGATTTGCTGGTATTACAAAAGATATCCTCAAGTATGCCAATGCCAATGGGTTATCGAGTATGTCTATATCTGGACAGACAAGTATTACCTATGCAAGAACCAATCAAATTGTAGGACGAGATATTATATTTCTGAAAAGATCATAAAGAAAACATAAGAAAAACCGCATCAGTCATGGACTGAGCGGTTTTTTCATCAAACTACGTTAAACGACGCTTGTTTGATGAGAATCATCTTCTTCATTGTCATCTATCATATCTGCGATCATCATAACTAATCGAATAAGACTTCCAAAGAAGAATAACATTGTAACCCATATTGCTGTAGTTACACCATATGCCTCTAAAGCTAGAAGGCAAAATAAGGTCCATCCGAGCACATATATAAGTACTGAATGAGCAATCATCTTTCGATAAATCCCTTTTTCAGAATCAGATAACTGAGATCTATTAACAAGACCAAAATTATATGACATATACCCAATTGCCACAACAAGTGATGCAACAAAATATACAGCATCTTGAACAAGAGAAAAGCTTCCATCAAATGATACAAAGCTCACATCCCAATTCAATAGCGTATAATCTCCTGGGAACTCTACAAATGACCCTACAAATAACATAGCAAATAACACAGCTACACTAGCTATTTCTATTAGTTTTTTCATCATCAATCCTTTCTTAACTACGATAAAACATAATACTATATTCATAGATAAATATCAACTGAATCTATTTGCCAAAGGATCATCTGGAGTGATATAGTTCTATATCAAGAGACAATAATATAAAAATAAAAATTATAACAAAGGGCAAGAGATAATAAACATAGTAAAAACAATGCATATAGGGTTTTTGGATCTTATAAAATTTCTAAAGACAGATATGATAGCACTTGGTGGTTTAATGACATTTATTCTTGTTAATGGACAACGAGTATTCTAAAAACTAAAACAAAAAGTAAAAGCTTGTATGCTTATACTGATCTTCGACAGAGTTCTTGCTCTGGTCGAAGTTTTTTTTATGTTTGATATCAAAATATAAAAAAACTACAGAGACATAGCCTGTAGTAATATTATATATGAGAAGCCTCATATTTTTGTGTTAATTGCTGCATAGCAACCAAATCTAGTTTATATGGATTATCTGTGTAGGTTTTATCAAAACCTACAACAAGTGTTTCAAAAAATCTATATAATGTATAGATACACACCCCTGAAACAAATAGAGAGCCTACCGTGAAAGCAGCAAATCCATTGACTGGATGTACTAATAACCAATTATACAGAGATTCAGGTAAACTAAAATATGGTAACCATAAACGAACCCCATCTGGCTCAATCATAAGATTGAGATATAACAGTGATGAAAAAGTAAAATATACCACTGAAACGACAAAGAATGATGATAGTACAAATTGAACTATCATAGCCATATACGCACGTGTTAACTGCTCCTTATTGGATACGGCATACATATGCAATGAATATGGCATCATACTTACCATCACAAACAAAAACCAACCAATAAAAATCGCTAAAGTATCATGAGTAATATACCCATATAGCATAGCTACTGTGGAAACAAGTACTCTTATTACGAAATATCTACTCAGATGATAGAAAGCTCTACGCATCCCAGTATATAAAAAATCAACCATGATATCCTCCTAATACAATATCTGTTTCTAAATAATATCACATAGCATTAATATATAGCAATATAAAAGAATTGATCCTTAATAAGAATTCATTTATGATTGTACATTACGAATTTGGAGAAAAGGATACAAGATGCAAGGATATAGAGACATAGAGACAGAAATGAAACACATATTCTCTCCTAAAACTATAGGAATGAGTATGCTAGCAATTGTAGGCATTATGTTTATGATTAAAGTTATGATGACACCAGCAGGGTATTAATTATTTTAAGATGTATTATTTTGGAGTGCCAAATAGCATTTGCTATAACTTTCGACTTTCATAGGGTTCTTGCCCGGTCGAAGGTTTTTTTATATCTCAATTTTTAGAGTGTAGAAATAATAAAAGCACCCCACCATAGGCTGAGTGCTTATATTCTCCCCTACTCTAAACGGAGCTTGGGAAGAAACTAGAAAAGTTTATTTGGGTATCCTCCAGTAGCTTTGATAAGCAATACTGATGCAAATAATACTACTACTCCAATGGAAGCAAATAATATTACCGCTGAAGATATCTCCAAAGAAAACTGACTGAGTATAAATAGTGCAAGTAGATACATTCCCGCAATCAGCTGCATAGCAAATGCTACAAGCTTTTTGAAGTGAAACATATTATCTGTTTGCATGTAATATGGTTTCAATGAACTAGTATATCCAAATAACCATATAAAGCTGAATAGCAGACTTGCTCCTAAGAACAATGGAACTAAATCCATCATGCCTGTAGCAATAGCATCTGATACTCCAACCATAGATCCTGCAAATAGTACCACATATAATGTATGAAATAATATAAAATCTATCCCTAATATACTCGGTGAGCTTTCACCAACATTTCCTGTTAGGATATTTTCATATCCCGATCCTACAACTCTTCTCTGTGCCATCATGAACTCCTTTATTTAATTTCTGACGTATTCATTAGTTAGAATTTACCATATATCAAAAATATCATCAAAGAAAAATACTTGAACAGTTTCGATTAACAGCGTATACTTGAATATCAATTTAGAAATCTAGAAATAAAAAAGGAGGCTATGATGCCCAACAATACACTGACATTAGCAGATATGATGAACCCCGCAACTGGCCTAGCACTTTGTGCTATTGTATGTTTTATTGGAGCGATCTTTGGCATACCAGCACCTATAGCTGGCTAAGGAATATCTTCCATTTCATACACCATACAACCTTCGATTGTATAGAGTTATTACTCGACTCGAAGGTTTTTTTATTTTCACACAAATATTGTATCTGTCTATTTCTAATAAGAACATAATTTGATATAAGCTTCTAATAATGCGATAATCGATCCGTGATATAAGACAAGAGATATATTACTGAGACACAAAACAAGAGACAAGAAAGGAGATTATAAAGATGAGTGATATAGAAACAGCGAAGAGAAAGGCGAGAATCAAAATAATACAGGCAAGAAAACAAGATTGTAGTATTATCAATCCTTTGTTTATAACAAAAGATTCTTTTGCAAAAAGGAAGTTACAAGAAGAGTGCAGCAAATATTTTGGAAATATATTTACAAGCTTCGACTCAGATGAAGCTATTGAAATATATAATACAGATGACAATGAAATACATGTGATTATTATTGATATAGATATATCAGGCGGAATGTTTGCTAATGGACTACAATTAGCAGAGTATCTCAGGACTGTCAGTAGTAAAATACCTATCATATTTTTCTCATCAAAAGAGAATAGTCATTTATATTCAGATGGATACAGAGTAAAATTAGATGCTGGGCATTTTATTGAGCCTGTAGATCCATCTCTGCTCATGATAGCAATACTCACAAAGGGCGAAGCATATTATGAACACATCCAATTAGAAAAAGCGATAAAAGAAGTAAAAAGACAGAAGAAAGAGATTGATCAGATCCTCGAAGCTGTTGATAACAAAGCGATTATTTCTGAAACAGATACCAAAGGGATGATAGTAAAAGTCAATGATCTGTTTTGTCAGATTTCTGGATACACAGAGGAAGAACTGATTGGACAGCCGCATAATATTGTAAGAAACCCCGAAAACAGTCCTGATATATTTCAAGGCTTGTGGAATACTATTCAATCTGGTCAGATGTGGCATGGAAGAATTAGCAACAGAGCAAAAGATGGTGGAGAGTATATTGTTGATAGCAGTATCATTCCAATTTCTGATGATGATAATAGTGTAACAAGGTATATGGCTATAAGGTTTGATATTACTAATGATATGCAAGCCTATAATCAGGTACTGATTGAGAAAAAAGACCAAAGAATGAATCTCGGAAAAAGAGCGAAAGAACTATTAACCGAGCAAAGAAATAACTACGAAAGCCAGATAACTCAACTCAAAACAGAGCTTCAAGAAAAAAAGAATGAATATAATATCATGGTTATGAGTAACCAGTATATGGGCGCTCAAGAAATAGCTGAGCTTAAGAAGTTCAAAGATAAACAGTTAAAATTATATGACAATCTAGATAATGATGAAGCCTTCCTCAAAAAAGTAGAAGAATCAGCAAAAATACAGAACAGGAAATTGCATAACACTAATGATATGTTAAGACAGAAAAACACTATCATTAATGATAGAAGTAATAAAATTGATGGATTTATTACAAAACTCATTACCTCTTCAGATAAATTAAAGTCTGTATCTGGGAGTTTTCAGGAGAATGCAATAAAAATAGAAGACGAGCTTCATAAAATGATTGACCTTATCAAAGAAGAGGCGTTTGGGGGACCAAATGAACTGGTAACATACATCAATAAAGAGATTATTCCCCTTACTGATATATATTCTGAAACAAAAGAAATTGAACAATCTTTCAATACTCTTAATGACATAAAGAACAATTATGATAAGAGTAGTGGTAATATTCAATCAAAAATAGATATGATTGAAAAGAGACACAAAGATACAGATCAAGAAATCACCAAGGAAGAGATTGCACAAAAAGATAGAGAAAGAAGAGCAAATGCACAAAAAGGAAATTTGTAACTACACTACATAAGTGATCACACAAGAACTTTGTTTCTTGTGTTTTTTATTATCATAAAAAAAGAAGTACAGATAGAACTGTACTTCTTAGATCATTATGCAGCAAAATCATTTACCGTTAACTTCCATTGAGATTTCCAATCATGATTTGTACGACATTGGTGGCCTATAAAAATATAATCATGATCACAACTCCAACTCTTTAATCTATTTGTAATACCCACTTCTTGAAAGGCTTCTTCAAAAAAATCCATATACATATCAATATACACTTCTGATATATTCCGTATATTAAAAGTAATTAACACCTGATCTGCACATTCTGTATAGCTTTTATCTTGTTTCAATTTCTGTAATAATGCTACTAAATGATCCTTATCAGAAACACTCAGTCTACTTGATCTTCCTATTACTACAATATGTTGTTTTGATTCTACCGGTTCTATTTTACATGTCATACTACTCATCTCTGTTCCCATCCTTTTCCATCTCTTTAATGGTTCATTATAGCTCCCCTATATAAAAACACAAACCATTTATACAGACAGAATGTTAGAATATTGCGTACATAAGCTTTTTATTTGAGCTTTATGAATAAAAAAGATACAATACCGCCATGAAACAAATTCGAATAGAAAATATTAGTAAAGACTTTATGACACAGGAGGTTTTTTCAAACCTTTCTTTTACGGTATCCGAAAAACAACGTATTGCTCTTGTTGGTCCGAATGGAGCTGGGAAATCTACTCTTATGAAATGTCTTATGGGGCATGAAGATATCTCTAGTGGGATCATTGGTGTCGATGATAACATGAGAATTGGGTACCTCGCACAGGTACATCCACATACAGGACAGACGATATACGACCTTATGCAGGCTTCTTTTGAAGAAGTGTATCAATATTGGAAGACTATCAAGGAAACTGAAGATAAACTGGATGACCCAGAACAGTATGATAGATGGGAAAAAGCTTCTTCTCAGTATGAAAATATGGGAGGGTTTAAGAATGAGATTACGATTGAAAAAGTTCTTACTCAAATCAATTTCCCAAAAGAACGATGGAATGATCTCTGTACCAATCTTTCTGGTGGACAACGGGTACGTCTTGCTTTTGGACAAATCCTTTGCCAAAAACCGGATTTCTTACTACTCGATGAGCCAACTAATTTCCTTGATATAGAATCTATCGAATGGCTAGAAGATTACTTGATCAATACATGGAAGGGATGATTCTTTGTCGTATCGCATGATAGATATTTCCTGGATCGCATATGTAATGAAACCTGGGACTTGGAACCACAAACAGGTATCAGCAAATACTACTGTAACTACAGTGATCATCTACAACAGAAATATAAGAATAAAGAAAAAGCATGGACCAGCTATCAAAGAGAACAAGAGTATCTACAAAAAGAAAAAGACCTTATAAACCGTTTTCGAGCAGGGTCTCGTGCTACCATGGCCCAGTCTCGATTAAAAGCATTAGAAAAAAGAGAGATTATCCCAAAACCTTTTTCTCAAACGCGTACCAAACTCGAACTGGTAGAAGGGATTCGTTCTAATGATATTCTCTTCGAGATAGATGACAGCTGGATTGGTCGTGGGACTGATCCCCTGTTTTATATCGAAGAGATAAAACTCATGCGAAAAAACCGCATAGCTATTATGGGGAAAAATGGTGCAGGAAAATCAACTTTTCTCAAGACACTCCTCAAAGAGATTTATCCAGTGGAGTGACGCATCGCTTGGAAAGATAATATTCAAATAGGATACTACAGCCAAACACATGAACATCTTCGCAATAAAATGACTCTAGTAGAAGAGATCAAAGAGACCTGTCATCTGAGCATGGAAGATGCTCGTGGTCTCCTTGGGGCTTTCCAATTCAGTGGAGACGATGTATACAAAAAAATAGGTGATCTCTCTGGAGGAGAACGATCACGTGTGGCATGGGCTATCCTGAGTCGAAAAGAGACAAATCTTTTGATACTCGATGAACCAACCAATCATCTGGATTATCTGATGAGAGAAAGTCTTGAAAAAGCACTGAGAAACTACAAAGGAACCATACTTTTTGTATCACATGACCGTTACTTCATAGATAAAGTAGCGACGCACCTTTGGTGGGTAGAGGATGAAATACTCAATATATCTACAGGGAACTACAGTAATTGGGTAGAAAAAGGGAAACGATTTGATGATCGGTATAAAACTGAAGAATCTATATCAGCAGAAGAACTTATGATTCGTATTGATAAACTCGGAGATGACCTCTGGGATCGTAAGATGAAAAAGGAAGGCTACGAAAAATGGGGCGGATAAAATACTGAACATAAAAAAGCAGCAGGATCACTCAGGATCCTGCTATCTTTAATGCTCCCTTCTGTGCCATAGGCATCGGCCCATGTTTTCCCATATACCATATTTTTCCACAACCATCTAGAAGTGGTTTCATTGGATTTCCTTTTCTCCCACTTGGTTCTGGCTTATTTGGATCTGAATGATAATCATATGCACCAAATGACATACCTAAGAAATCTCTTCTACTTGTTTCATTGCTCATAACTTCTCCTTTATGCTAAAATCATGTCTGAACATCTGCGAAGTAAGATACCTGTCTTCGCAAAACTTGTCAAAAGTAATTTTCCATGTATACAAAAAAACAAAAGAATACTGCTCCATACACCTACCAAAGAGCCTGGGATTATAGCCTATGGCTTCTTTCCAGACGTCCATATTCGGAAAAAGAAATAGAAGACAAACTTATCAGTAAACAAACAAAAGAAGAAGATAGAGCAAAAATTATAGCAAAACTCCGTGAGTATAATTTTCTCAATGATCAAAACTTTGCGCAAATGATACAACGAAATGAGACAGAGTTTGCGAAAAAAGGGAAATTAAAAGTAGCCGAAAAACTGTATAAAAAAGGTATCCCCGAAGAAATACGATCAGAGATCCTAGAGAGTACTGATACTAGTACAGAGCAAGCAAATGCTCTCTATCAATTACAAAAAGCCAAGTATAAATGGGAAAAGTTTGATACAGAAGACAGAGAACAATATTTCAAACTCCAACAAAAAATGCTGATGTTTTTAGCAAACAAAGGTTTTGATCTTGATACTTGTAAAATATCGGTAGAAGAGTATATTGATATATCGATAAAAAAAATCTAAGTTACAGAGTCAGTTAAATTTGCATTGATAAATAAACATTTTAATGTTATAAATACTATACAATAAAAATAAAAACAGAAAATACCTCGCTCATACTTTCAACAAAGTGTGTGGCCTCGGTACTTCTGTTTTTTTATATCTCTATTTTTACTCAGTTACCGATCATATGGTTATGAAATATATACAAAAACTCCTTACTTCTGTGATCACTATCTCTTTGGTAACCAGTATCACTCACCTACCAACAGTGCAGGCTGTAGATACTGACGGATCTGCAAATACATGGACATATGAAAAAGCTCGTCATCTCGCAAGTAAGACACTTTTCGGGCCAAATAAAGAGATAGTAGATCAGCTATATAATGCTGGTTCCGCTTCTGCTGCTATAGATATTATTTTTCCTTCGCCAGATGGACCAGACCGTACAGAATTTGAACAAATACTTACTGAATCAGAGCTCTATGATCCGACAAGTTTCGAAAATGACCGTACAAAAATGGAAAAATACTATGTAGCCAAACGCTACCTAGACCCCTACCAAGCAAAAGCCAAACTCTTTGCCATTTTTGAAGATATATATGCGGTAGATCAGATCCGTGATCGTATTGATTATAGTGATATAGAACGTACGCATAATATGCTCTATAGCAATGCGCTTGGAAGTTATAAACAAATGGTAAAGGATAACTTATTTGGAACAGATGGATCGTATGCTCTTGGAGAATATCTTGATTTCTTTGATCTTAATAAAAACAATCCAAATGAAAATTATGCTCGAGAATTGATTCAACTCTTTATGATGGATATATTCAAACCATATAACAATCATAATACTCCTGATCTTGTAAGAAACTATAGTGAAGAAGATGTAGCTGCTCTTGCAAAAATCCTTACTGGATTTACCTTTAACACTGGATCTCATATTGTTTCTCTTGATCTTGAAGAACACAATACCAGTACAGGTGTCATATTCTTAGATGGTGATCTTCAAGAATGAGATTCTTTTCCTTTTTATGATTCTGGATCAGGAACTCTTAATCTTGATCTAATGATTCAATCTATAGATGGAAACAATGGTCTTGCTGACAACACTATCGATTACATTTTTTCTAAAAGAGAATATGAAATAGCCCTCTTTCTTGCAGACAAATTCTTTCGTTTCTATATCCATGACCACCCAAGTCAAGAAGATATGGAGACTCTTACAGATATATTTGTAGCCAATGACTTTGATATTTTTCTAAGTACAAAAGAGATTCTCAGCTCTGATCTGATGTATAGTGACCTTTCTATGAATAGTATCCTATTCAAATCTCCTCTTGATCTTGTTATCGGAACGTTCCAACTGGTAAATACTGGTTCTGCTATTGATATTAGCACTGGGTCAACTGCACGACTCCTTGATACTCGATTCCTTCGTGACCTGGGATGGAAACCCTACAACCCAGAAAGTATCTTTGGTCGTGATGGTTGGGATGATAATAGTGCTTTTTATAATGGATATACACATAATAAATGGATTACAGATCTTTCGCTTATTATCATGAATAATGAATCTTTTGATCTGAATACAATTATAGACAGCAGCTCGGGAACAACAATAGATGACCTGTTTACCAATATAGAACAAAAACTCTATCTCGGACGACAACTCTCCCTAGAAGTAGAAACCGAACTGACTCAGTTCCTTACCAGCGGCAGTACCATTGAGTTTGCAGCTGATGATGAAAACTATCGCAATGACGGCGTAATGGTCAGATTTCTGTGGCTAATTTCAAATAAGAAGACTGAAAATAAGTTTCAGTCTTCTTTGTATTTTTAGTCATCTATGGATGTTTACTTTGTCCTTGAGAGCAGAAAAAGTTCCTTCACAACTGTTGTTTGTTTTTGGGATATTGAGATGAGAATACTGTTCATGTACGAATAGATAATCTGTATTGTTTAGTAAGCTATAGTACGCACTTCTGGTGCGTTTGTGAGAGTATTCATACTTGTTCTTGTTATGATTGAACTTCTTCTCGTGAATAAAGCCACCATAGACTTCATACCAAGTACCTAAGAGATCTTTGAATGTTTGTTTATCTACATATCTGAGTAAGCGAGAAATAGCTTTGAGTTCTTGGTTGGGAATAAGTCTTGGATTGTTTGTGAGATACCTACGTATGATAGCCTGTTGATGAAAGTGACACATCTGAACAGGAATACCGAAGTTATGCCTAAGCCCTTTTCCATCTGATACCAAAGCAGTGATAATCCAGCCTCTCTCTGTAAGTTTGTTGATAATATTTTCATACTCAGCGATGGTCTCAGATAATATTACTTTGAAATATAATGTTTTCTTGAGAGAAGAGCTTCTTCCTATGATTATCCCGACTGAACCAAAGAACGTAGCATCTATACCGAGTACAGTGGACTGAGGAGGTATATCCGTGATCCATTCACCTTGAGAGATAAGATCATCATAGTCTGTTATCTGATCTAATCTTCTTTGAATAGTGCTTACAGACAAACCATTATTGCGAGCAAGATAACTATATATCTGACGTTGATTAGCAAACAGATTCCAGAGTTTTTTTCTCTGTACTCTTTTTTCTCCGAGCACTATTGAATACATGTCTGCAATCTTTACAACGATAACTCTGACGACCATTTCTTTGACCATCTTTCTTTGTCTGAAATGACAAACATTTTGGACATTTCTTTCTTGGTTTTGGCATGTTCGTTAATCTTTAAATTATTGAAAAGAAGCTATACCTCTACAGTATAGCTTCTTTTTTTTTGCTAGCCACAGAAATCTGACCATTACGCCGCAATGACTATATCAAACCTGCTATTATTATTGCTCTTGCACAGCCAGAATATATTCTTCTATCTGGGTATGATGCTCTTACAGAAACAGAAACTTCTGGAAACTCTCCTTTTGAAAACAAGGATGAAAAACTCCTGATTATTGACCTATGAGGAGGATATGATTGGCTCAATGGGATCATACCAAAAGCTGAGTATGAAACAACCTACCAAGAATATCGTCAAAAATTTGATGAAGAAACAGGAGAACAAATCTCTGATATTCGTATTCCTGAAGAAAACCTTATAGATCTCAATGATGATTTTTATATGAATGATACATTTGAAACATTCAAACCACTGTTTGACAGTGGAGATCTCACTATTATCAATCGAGTAGGTATTTCGAATCATTCACGTGGTCATGATATTGCACGACTCCAGCTCACATCATCTGATGCTCAAACCGAGTATTCTACATCAGAAGGGCTCATTGGAAGACTCAGTAAATTTGAAAACAACTCTCTCCGTAATATTGCGATCAATACTCGTCCATATATCTACCGAGGAGGAAAATATGTAGGAATTGGAAGCGCTGGACTCATGATTCAAAATTATGGTTCTGGACTGAACAATGAACAAAAAGAAAATATTTCACAAAGTATCGAACAAATCATTACCAATAGAAACTATCCGGGGCTCCTCGCGAGTCATTTTCATGGAGCTCTTGATCTTGATAATGTTGGTACCATTGCAAAAGCCAGTGAAATAAACCGAGATGGAGCAGGAAGCCAAATAGAAGATAAGCTCGACTTTCTTTCTATTGCTTTTGATAATGATCTAGGAAGTACATTTTATACCCGAGGCAATGGAGGATACGACACCCATAGAGACCAACTCGTACCTAAAAAAGAAGATGAAGAAGGGTATCTCAATAGAGAAACTCGTCGCCTGGCAGAAGCTGTGAGTAGTTTTTATAACTCAGTGAAAGACAATCACGATGTAACGATTGTTATCATGTCAGAATTTGGTCGTACACTCAAAGTAAATGGGAGTAACGGAACCGATCATGGACAAGGTGGAGGATATTTTATTCTTTCAAATAATGAATCATTTCAGGATGAGCTCGATGAAAATATCTACGGTGAAATGAACCTCGAAAAAGAAAAATCTAATTGGTTGAGCGTTGGTATAGATTATCGATCAGTCTTTGTGAAAATTCTCACTTCGCTCTATGATGTATCGGAAGATTATTTTGAAGAAGTGTTTGATTTCGAAGGCTATATCAAACCGCAAGCTCCTAAAATATATTCACTCCGTACAGAATTCAAAAGATATAATAACTCACGACCACATGCTCGTATCAAGTTTTCAGTAGCAGATAGTAATTTTAAACTCTATGATGGATCTAATGTAATAGTGAAATACGGTTCTGATCCAGAAAACTTACAAAAATATAGCCAATGGAAATTCAATAACTATATCCGAACAAGCCAATGGGAAGATGCAACAAGCTATGTCCCCGAAGATCAATTTACTCTTGATTTTCATATAG
>JAYELJ010000063.1:0-2804 GCA_034717395.1 Patescibacteria group bacterium | reverse complement strand
GAAAGGTCTATAAGATTGGCATCAAAGCAGTAGTCTGGATAGGGTCCGATGGGCATATTACAGCTTTTTATAATCTTACTCCCGAAGACTTCTTTCTTTTCGTCTGTGGTCAGTGTTTGGCATCTCTCTGGATACGGTCCTGTGGGAGATCGGCAGATATCCATATTCTCTTCATCTGCATACTTTTCATCGAAGAGACCTGTTTCTTTTTCTATGAGAGATCCAATTCCAAGAAATCCTGTGATTTGTGTCCAGATAGTTTCGTCTCGTTCGTTGTCTTCTTGGGTAGGATCGTATGTCTCACTCGGATTTATATATTCTTCGTCTGATATATTTCCGACTCAAGAATCTCATCCGCTTGTTACTGCAAAATAACTCGGAGAATACACTCCATTGATTATATTATTGAGGTTGCTGAGAGTGTAACTCGCACACACTTCTGGCTTAGGTCATATTACGGCATAGCAGGAATTTACTATGTCATCTCTGGTACTTGTGGGGAGAGTGATAGATCCCAGATCTGTATATGCCTGATCCGTAATATATGGGGTTGTGCCTACATTCTGTGGATAAATTTTCTTAGTGGGTTCGTATGTATTCCCGAGCTCTGTATCCCTCTCTGTTTGATCCTGGAATTTATACAAAGTATCTATATTGCCATCTTCTGCTATCTTCCAATAACTGCCATCGTTGAACTTGAAATAAACAAGATCATTGAGCCAGAAAGCTTCGCGTATATCCACCGTATGAAGAGATCCTTGGTAGTTTATCTGGGTATCTATTTTGTATGGGGTAAGAATTCCTCAGGTGTTTATCTGGCTATAGATATCTGAGGTATTATACCAAACATCTATTGATCCATTGTCGGTAAATATTTCTGAGAAAGAAATATTTTCTCCTGTATTCTGTGGCATACAGTCTGGGTAGGGCCCAAGCTCACTGGTACAGCCATCTGATTGTGCTCGGGTGTGGTAGTCTATAAGATCCTCCCAAGTATATTTTTTCTGAATAACTCTATGAGTGCTTTGAGGAAACCAATAATCTGATTTTATATATATCCCTTGTGCATCGATAGCAAAAACATTGAAGGAATTATGATAGGTCTTGTTCCAAGCGCTATCATGATACGAATAATTGAAAAGGTAGCGGACGGTATTGCTCCCATTTTCGTAGTAGTCTACTCCAGGAGAGATATCCACAACGTACTGATCGATATGAGCATAGTTATAGATACCAGATTGGTAGCGTGCAAACACAAAATACTGTCACTGATACTCTACCAAGTACAGCTGATTGAGTGTCTTTGGAAGCATATCCATGTTCGCAATACGCGTGTTTATGAGCATCCAAGAGGAATCATAAGTAGTATAGTGAAAATTCTTATTGAGAGCATCCCAATACCACAACAGAAAACTTCCATCTTTATCCTGAGAATATTCATACTGAATATCTCAGACAGTTATCCCTGCATCTGTAAAGAAAGATATATCCAGTGTCTCATGGATACCAAGGAAAAAAGATTCGTCCCAGTCTGCGGCGTAGGCTTTATCTGAGGACAAACCAAAGGTAGCAAACAAGCACAAGAACCCAAGCGATATATATGTTTTTAGAGAGGTCATGTGGCATTATCTACGAGATAAGAAAGTCATAATTTTTTCTATCATCCAGAGGAGGATGAAAAGTTGTATATTCCAATTTATGGAGGTAAGGAGTTCTTCGGTGGACATAGGATTGATGAATTAAAAATAAGAAGAAGAAAGAGCTATTGCATCCGACACAAAAATGAACGAATAGATCGATCATTCACTTTTGTATCGAGAAGAAGAGAGACAAACGTTTCTCTTCTTCAAGAATAGGTCTAGGCTTTGAGTTTTTTCTTGAGAATCCCCATGATAAACCCAAAAGCGACGAGTGTCAGAAGCCATGGTGAGAATGCCACAATGGTATCCAACAGATCTCCGATCATCGTTACTGATTCAGATTGCAGAGTTGCAACTGATCAGGTGTCGATCAGACTCGCTGCGTGTGCCTGTGGCACCAGGAAGAAATTGGTCATGTTTTTCTGTTTTAGAAAATAATAAATAATTCAATACGAGAAGGTTGAACTTCCGTGTGTGGCCGCACATTCCCAAGATCCCTGCGGTGGGGAAACATGAATCTGGGGAAAATATGGCACACAAAAAGCGTAGGGTTAGGATCTTATCTGTCATCCTTAATTTCTTGATACTGACATAAATTCAGCATGACAAAAGTTTGTATGACAACATAAGAAAGCCCCACGCTTTGTATGTATTACCGATATGTTTCTCTTACCTGTTTATTCAACGAAAACCTCCAGTGATAAGATTCCATATTTTCTTTATGACCCAAAATACAGGCATGATAAGAATAGCAACGGAAAAGCTTACGGCGAGGTATTCGAAGATAAGAGGCAGAGACTGAGAAAGAAGACTGGCGACAGACATACGATATTCAGGTTAGAAAATCCTATGCTTGTGATTTACGCATGTCTCCAATGAGAGCAGAGATCTTTGTTCTACGAACCGTATCTCAGAAGAATGTTATATCCATCGAAGGAATCACTTGTTCGATCTTCGGACAATCTTTTTCTGATAAGTAACGTAGTTGTACGTTCTCTGTCCGATCTCCAGATCTACTCTGTGCAAGAACGTACCAATAATCGTATGCGATCTTTTCTCCGTTCTTTTCAAATTCTCCGTTCATACGAATAGGAAGAGAAATAATCTTCACGTTTTGTAATGAAAGTTTCATAAAATTTGTGTGGAATAATAATAAATAAAATT
>JAYELJ010000062.1:0-2928 GCA_034717395.1 Patescibacteria group bacterium | reverse complement strand
TATTTGCACTCTCGGTATTCGGACTTCTTATATCCACACTGATCATTGGGGTAGTATTCAAGCTTGCATTAGGACTTATAGGTATAGATATTCCCTATTTTATTAGTTTCTTGTTTGGAGCGATCATCTCCGCTACCGACCCTGTAGCTGTACTCTCTATATTTAAAGAGTACGGAGTACCCAAACGACTGAGTTATCTCTTCGAAGGAGAATCACTTATCAATGATGGTACAGCAGTAGCCCTATTCTTGATTATATTAGAAATGACGATGTCTGGCGTATTTGGAATGGACTCGGTGCTTATGGGGGTCTATACATTTACTACCATGCTTATAGGAGGGATTCTCTATGGTTTATTTGCTGGATTTTTCTTTTCAAAAGTACTGCAATATGTACGAAACAACATGTGGGTAGAGATTACTATTACTCTCATCATGGCCCATACCACATTTATCACTGCTGAGCTGATTTCAGAACATTTCCACCTCTTTCAACTCTCTCCTATTATTGCGACTACGGTAGGGGCTCTTGTTCTTGGGAACTATGGGAAATATAAAATTTCTCCAAAGGTAGAACATATGATGGATAATTTCTGGGGATATTTTGGATTTATTTCCAACTCACTTATCTTTCTCCTCATGGGGATACTAATAGCACGATTGGATATGAACTTTGCGAGTATGATACTTCCTATCATCATTGCAATAGTTGTGGTTGCTGTTGCCAGGTTTGTTTCTGTGTATATGGCTATCAAACCACTGAATAATATTTGGTTCAATGATCCTATTCCAGGAAACTGGATCAAACTCCTCTCTTGGGGATCTCTTCGTGGGGCTATAGCTATCACCATGGTACTCCTGATCGATCCAAACCTGACTATCGAAGGATGGACACTCGAATCAACACCAAGGCAATTTATAGAAGCTATTACCTTTTCTTGTATTATTTTCACACTCCTGATCAAAGCTACCAGTATTGGAAGCTTTATCCAGAAAATGGGGATCAATGATATGAGTAAAGAAGATGAATTTACACAACACCAGGTAAAAGAAATACTAGATCAATCGAGTATTTCTAAACTCAATAACCTGCATTCAAAAAAATATATCAACCCAGAAACATACAAATCTCTCGTACATAAATACGAGCTCGATGATATCAAAGAACAAAAAGAAATAGAACAATGTGCTATCGAGCACTGTGCGTTTGAACGAATGATTCGAAAATATGCACTGGGGATAGAAAAGAAAACCGTACTGGAAGCCTATGAACATGCAGAGATAGGAGAACGATCTCTCAGACAAGTACTCCGTAAGATTGAAGGACAGCTATTTCGTATAGATACTGGAAAAAGCCAGATCAAACTCACTAGTGAAATGAAGAAATCAAATATTTTTGAACTGCTCTATGACAAGTATCATGTATTACAAGACAGATATATGGAAACCAATACCAATGTTCATAAATATATGTTCTACAGAACGAGACAAGTAACCGCTGGAAAAGTAGTAAAAGAACTCAAAAAATTTCAGCTTCAGTTTCATAAAGAATGCAATAGTGCTTTTGATACCGTTATTGCCCAGTATGAGACCTGGTATGAAGATGCCAGAAGTAAGAAACAAGCCACCATCCTTGATAATTTCGAAAAACAATCACTAGAACGAGAAAAAATCATTGTAGATAAGAATATTATTCATCTACAAGAAGGACTGATTCACAGTTTTTACAAAAAAAGTATTATTTCCGAAAAAGTATACCAAATACTTTTAGAAGATATACAGAAATAAGAAACCAAAAAACACAGGTCCTATGACCTGTGTTTTGTTATACATACTTCTCATATATATAAGAAAGAACTACTCTACAATTGTAGAAACCCATGCTTCTATCTCATCTTGGCTATCTACTGGCATACCATCGACTTTGAGACCATCTTGTATGATATCAGCACCATTTTCTTTAAGCTTCGCTTCAAATAGATCTACCGCCTTACAAAACAATGGAAATGCACTATCTCCACATCCAAATACTGCTACTTTTTTTCCGTCCACATATTCTGGAGAAAGATCATCGTACAGATCCTGCATAGACTCTTGAATATCCCCATTCCCCCATGTAGAAGACCCAAACAGAACAATATCTTGATCCGAAAAATCGATTACATCCATATCTGACCCAGGATGAGCTTCAACATTTACTGTATCAGGAAGAGCTGATTCAATCATATCTACTACCATCTGTGTGTTTCCTGTAGTCGATCCAAAAAGTATAAGAATATTCATAAGGGTGTGTGTAAACATATAAAACTTCTGCTTTTAGTTTAGGTATTTCTACTCAGATTGTAAAGTATTTTTCTAATAAAAAACAAGCCTCAAAATGAGACTTGTTTTACATAATTATTTCATGTATTTGTCGATCATTGCTGGTTTCACTTTTTTCAATTCTTCTTTTGGAAGAAGTTTTAAAAGACCCCAAGCGATATCAAGTGTACGTTCAATTTCACGACTTGGTTCATCTTTTTGATGAATAAATTCTTTTTCAAATTCATTTGCAAACTTCATGTACGATTTATCTATCTCTGTAAGAGAAGATTCACCAAGTACGATAGCAAGCTCACGAATATCTACTCCTTTTGCATAACTTGAGAACAGTTGATCTTTTACCCCACTATGATCTTCACGAGTTTTTCCTTCTCCAATACCAGAACCCATAAGACGAGAAAGTGATCCTGCCACAGAAATCGGTGGATAAATCCCTGCATTATGGAGTTTACGATCAAGAACAATCTGTCCTTCTGTAATATACCCTGTAAGATCAGGAATTGGATGTGTTTTATCATCCTCTGGCATCGAAAGAATAGGTATTTGTGTAATAGAACCTTTGCATCCTTTGATACGACCAGCACGTTCGTATAGAGTCGAAAGATCT
>JAYELJ010000061.1:0-2955 GCA_034717395.1 Patescibacteria group bacterium | reverse complement strand
TGATCCTTTTATCTGTGCCCAGTAATTTGACAACGATTCGACAAAATAAATATTTTGTAAATATTCATAGAAATTATACAAGGTATCTTTACTTATTTTCACTCCCTGAGATTTTAATTCATTATAGATCTTATTGACATTAAACTCTTTCGAAAAACTAGACAATAGCCTCCCTATAAAAAATGTAAGCGCATAATCATTCTTGATAGCATACCGATCTTGGAGATCCTTATAGAGCATTATATCAAAATATGTTTTGAGTATATTTTCTTTTACTAAATCATTCTGAGTGAGTACTAACTCTGGGAATCCACCCCATTTCAGGAAATTTTGAAATGCATTCACATACTTGGCTCTTTCAAGAATTATATCATTTTTTGATGATAATAGACCCACAAACCGAAAATACTCATGAAAACTCAAGGGGAAAATCTCTTTCGTATATACCTTCCCTCGTAATAATGTTGATATATCTTTCGATAACAGATGAGCATTCGAACCGGTTATCAGTATCTTATACCCTTTATTCAAGAGCTGAATAAGCTTTTCTGGGAAATCTTCTAACTCCTGGATTTCATCAAAAATAAAAAACGGCTCTCTATCTGGAAATAATTCTTTGTAACTACCAAGAATCAAACTCAGGTCCTGTTGCTTGTCTACAAATCATGAAAAGTCTATATAGACAATATTCTCAATATTAATAACCTTCTTTTGAATCAGCTCCTTTGCAATTTGAAATGTAAGAAATGTCTTTCCAGCTCTTCTGGAACCAATGAGAGAAATTATTTTATTGAGATCAAAAACAGATACGAGTTCCTCGATATCAAAATCTCTCGGGATAAAATCAAGGGTCGACAACTTTTGTTGATTTTCTAATATTTCTTTTTTAAACATAAACAAAGGAAAGGTTAACAAAAACTTTCCTTTATTATAAGGAAAGTTTTATAAATAATCAACTATTTCTCTTTAGATTCTTTCAAAGCAATAGCTCGTGTAAGCCTCACTATCTCATTCTGAAGAACATCAATCTTAACCACCAGTTTCATCACAATATACCCAAGTGCCAAGATACTAAATGCAAAAAGAGCATTAAGTTCACCTCGAATACCCGTCACCAATGCAAGATAACGAACTACCTCTGGAAATATTGCTACATAAGATAAAGATAGCCAAAACAGAGTCTGAGCAACAAGCTCTCGACCTGTTTTTTTCTTACGAGAATACTGACTCCATCCCACAAAAAAGAATAAGAGTGCAAATGCTGGTATAATAATTTGATAAATTGGCATAAAATCTTATTTAAAAATAGCACGAACGAACAAACGAAATACCATAGAAACACCCGTAGCAAAACTCTGCCCCCGATCTCTCCATTCTCCATGATAAATCACATCAATCGGCACTTCCTTATAATTCAAATCATAATGAGCGATCTCACGAATTACCTCGGTTGCAAATTCATACCCAGATGATTCTATTTTTATCTGCCCTGCAGCAGATCTGGTATATCCACGAAACCCAGACTGCGAATCACTGAGCCATATACCAGATAAGATCCAGGTAATCAGACTCGCAATTTTATTAAATACTCGACGAATACGCGGCACGGATTGTTTTGCTTCGAGAAACCGAGAACCAAGAACAACATCGAGCCTTGAATCCTGTTTCCATGCATCTATAAATCTATGAATATCTTTTGGAAGATGCTGTCCATCAGCATCGATAGTCACCACATACTCCGCCCCCAACATAAGAGCGTAATCAATTGCCGTCTGTGTTGCTGGACCTGCTCCCAGATTGATCAGATGAGAAACCACATAACACCCATGTGATCTGCAAATTTCTGCTGTATCATCCGATGACCCATCATCACAGATAATAATTTTTTCTGGATGAAATCATTCACTCACAATATCATCAATCACCTGCCCGATACGCAAAGACTCATTGTACGCCGGTATAACAATAAAGAGGTTTCTCATAAATAAACTTTGAAAAATAATACACAACCCGTATACTAAAACAAACCTATTCTAGCGACATAACCTCTTTTATTCAATGAAAAAACTTCTCAGTAGCCCTATCAACATACTCTCTGCCTTGATCGGATGAGGATTGAGTGTATGGATTATCTCTGCTTTTTACCAATCACATGGGTATAGCCCATACTTTGGAAGTCTATTAAAAAGCTACAATGAAATAGGAAAAGGATGGATCGCTTTTGGACTCTTGCTTCTTATATATCTTGGATATCTCTATGTAAAAAGCGAAGGGTTTCGCAGAAAAGAGTTTTCTCAAACATCTACTCCTCTTGGAGTATTCGGGATATTTATGATCGCATTTATACTCGTAGGAATAGAACGCACACTCGATGCTACTGCTCTAAGTGTACCCCTTTCTGCTGCATTCGGAACTATCCCTGCCAAATTGATATTCTATGGATCTTTTCTTCTTCTGATGACCACTGCCTGGTATAGCCTCGGATCATTTGTACAACAATGGGTCGAATCCCGAAACCTCAAATCAGCACTCTCTGTAGAACATACAGAACTCGATACAAAAAACACCCTTACACGTATCTTTATTGGGATTGCTGTATACATGTTTCCTTTCATTGCTCTAGGTCTCTTTGGTTGAATCAACACCTACTCTATCATTGCTCTGATAGCGGGGTCTCTCGCTCTTGGATGGAAAAACATTAAAGCTTTTCTCATAGCGCTGGCTACACAAGAGTTCACAACCAAATATACCCTCTTTGACATTCGCCATTTTGCCTTTCTCACACTCCTTATACTCCTAGCAAAAAATGCCTTTCATGTGATCCGACCGATTCCTATTGGATGGGATGACATGGGACACTATATGAATATATCTAACCAAATCGGAATCACAGGAGAACTGGTGGCAGGAAATAATATGCAAGCTTGGAGCTATATGATGAGTCATGGATTCACT
>JAYELJ010000060.1:0-14311 GCA_034717395.1 Patescibacteria group bacterium | reverse complement strand
CAATGATGATGACCTTTTCTTATAAATATGGGTGAGGTCCAGATACAGATGCGGCATGTCTTTCAGCCAAGAACTATGAGCTCCGTTTTTATACACCCCAGCAAGGTGATTTTGAATTTGGAGATTGGGATAGTGATACTCTGTTATCTTCTGTTTTGGGAACAACAGATGCAACTGTATGTGGGTCTTATGAACTTGCAAAAATGGGTGAGAACGGAGAGACTCATGCTACATGTATAACAAAAGTTTCAGAGACCAAGTTTGGAGCAAAAATAAAATATATAGATAATAGTGATTTTGAATCAAATCCTGCTACAAGTGCTGATGTATCACTAGATGGATCTACAGGAAATGCAAATTATGCCTCACAAAAGCATCATATGGTGCTTCGTACAAAATATTCTGATACTGCGGAAAATCATTACCAGTATAAAGATAAAGAAAATTTCACTATTTCTGTAAGTGGAGCAGATGGTGCTTCTACAGATACCCTCACAGGATCTACTTATAAAACAAATGGCGTAATAGATGCTTATATTGCCAAAGCAGACCTCTGTAAAACAAAAACCAACAAAGGACAGTCGATCAATACGAGTCAAAAGACGGTATTAGTGCGTTTTACTCCTACTGCTTCTACAGGAGATCTGTCAGAGATTTCTATCCCAGTAATGTCTCGTATTTGGACATTTGATGGAGTTAATGAAGGAGGGAAATATTCAGATAATAAACAGGTTCGAGCTCTTTCTATTTATGGATCTCAGGATTCTTTGTCTGTAAGATCTATTAAGAATAAAAATGCAGGGGATTTTATTTCTACTACAGCAGGGGACAATACCTTTGAAGTATCTGTTAAAAATAATACAAAAGTACCACAAATGGTGGATGTGAAATACTTTGCTACAAATGATTCAGATGCAAATGTATTTACGGTAGGGAATTATACAGACACACTGACCGGCTCTGTGTCTATAGAAGGAGGGAAAACGTTGAAATTCGAAACGAGTAATTTAAATGGAACATCTTTGTCAGATGGTTCTGATGCATTTATTCATGTAGGTGTGTTTGTAGGATCAGATCTCATTCATACCAATACGATCAAAACAGTGTCGAGAGACCCTGGTTCAAAAATGCTTCTATCATGGACCAAACAATTCTCTTCGAGTACTTCGGCTAATGGTTCCTCTGTAAATTTCTCTGCCATGATATTCAATACAGGAACAAAATCTTATACAGGTTCTCTATCGCTGTATGCATCGAAAGATGCTGCTTGTAACAGTTCTGATACCTTGATTAGTCAGCAGGATGTAAAAATAATACAACCAGGTAAAAAGAAATCACTTCGTTTTTCAAAAAGTAAAATATTTGATGTTCTCTCTCCATCAGAGTATATAACAATCTGTGCAGATATTACTGATGGGGTTTCAAGCACTACATGGAATTGGAATATTTATGATAAAAAGAATAAAGAAAATCCTACTGCCGAGTCAGGTGTTATATCATCAGGAAAACAAACACTCAATACATTCGATGATCTAGAAGGTCCAGATTATTTTATCCCAACAGGAACATTTTGATTCTTTACTTCTGGTATGTCAGCTGTTTCTGAACTAGCTATATACGATAAAAAATTCGACTTTGAATTTGCAATAGAAAGAAATAAACTCCGTAATGTTGCAGGGAAAATTGATTTTATTATTGATCTGTATGACGGAGCAGATACAGTTAAAACCTATAAAAAATCTATCACTCCACCATTAAATACTTTAGATACAACAGCTTCTGGATCGGTTACTATTGATATTTCAGATCTTTCATTCGAGGGAGATGGATATACTTATAGATTAGAAAAACAAGGAACCGTTCTGATCCCAGAGCAAGTAGCTCCAATAGCTTTTCCAACGAGATCAAATCCAAGCTTTCCAGGGACGATTAGTGGAAATACCTATACGGGAGTAACAGAGGTTCCAGAAAAATATTCTGTGGTGAAAGTCTATTGTACAGATGATTCGGTGATAACTCTACCTTCTTCAACTATTGGAAATGGTCAGACATATGATCTTGGATCATGTATTCCAGAATCTAATAAACAATCATTTAGATATTCCACAGTTCAATACAGTAATTCAGGAGGAAGTGTTGTTCCTAGTCTCGATTACTAATATATTTTAGAAAAACCCATATGGGTTTTTCTTTTTGTTTTCTGTCATCCTGAACTTGTTTCAGGATCTAAAATACTGTATTCTGAAGATAAGAATGATAGATATATTCTATCTTGCTTATTGATTCTTTTATTTTGTCTCTTTTTATGAAATACGAACTCGTTGTTGGTTTAGAAATACACGTGCAGCTCGATACCAAAACCAAATTCCTTTGTGGATGTGATAATGAAAGTTTTGGTGTAGAGCCAAATGAAAATACCTGCCCAGTGTGTCAGGGGTTTCCGGGGATGCTTCCAAAAGTTAACGAGCAAGCGATTGAAATGGGTGCCCGTGCAGCTTTAGCTCTGAACTTGCAAGTGCAAAACTATAGTGAATTTGATCGTAAAAATTATTTTTACCCTGATAATCCAACAGCCTATCAGGTCACTCAGATGTACCATCCTGTTTCACTCGATGGGTATTTTGATATTCCTCTTGAAGATGGGTCGGAGCATCGTGTTCGTCTCAACCGTATGCACTTGGAGTGTGATGCTGGGAAACTTGTTCATACAGCAGACGGATCTTTGGTAGATTTTAACCGTGCTGGGACTCCTCTGATGGAGATCGTATCGGAGCCAGATTTTCGCAATACCGAACAGGTGAAATCATTTCTCCAAGAACTTCAGAAGATCTTACGATATACAGGGTCTTCTCGTGCTGATATGGAAAAAGGAAATATGCGATGTGATGCGAATATTTCTCTTCGTCTCAAAGGAGAAGAGGAGTATGGAACACGTTGTGAGATCAAAAATATTAACTCATTTTCGAATGTAGTGGATGCTATTCGTTATGAAGCAACACGTCAGGCCAAAATCCTTGATACTGGTGGTCAGGTAGATCAGGAAACACGAGGATGGAATGTCGAAAAGCAAGAAAGCTACACTATGCGTAGTAAAGAAGATGCTATGGATTATCGTTATTTTCCAGAGCCAGATCTGCCACCAGTAGAACTTTCGGATGAATACATTCAGTCTCTCAAAGATTCTCTTCCAGAGCTACCTCTTGCCAAACAAAAACGTTTTGTAGAAGATATGGGTATTGCATTCGAAGCTGCTAAGATGCTGGCATCAGATAGAGAACTTGCTCTGTATTTTGAAAAAACAGCTGATATTTCTGGTGATGCCAAAAAATCTGCCAATTGGATTCTCTCTGAGCTTCTGGGTCGTATGAAAGAAGAAGGAAAAGAATTACACCATGTGTTGGTACTTCCAGATCATATTGCAGAAATTATTGCTCTGATTGCTTCTGGTGATATTTCTGGTAAGATAGCGAAAGATGTGTTTGATATTATCTATAAGACTGGGGATTCTCCGTCGAAAGTCGTAGAAGATAAAGGATGGAAACAAGTATCAGATATAGGAGCAATCGAAAAGATGATTGATGAAGTTCTGCAAAACAATCCAACACAGCTCGAGCAATATAGAGGAGGTCAGGATAAACTTTTTGGGTTCTTTGTTGGTCAAGTGATGAAAGCTTCACAAGGACAAGCAAATCCAGGTATGATTAATGAGATTTTAAAGAAAAAACTAGCATAAAAAATACTCTCCATCATGGAGAGTATTTTTTATTCAGAGTCTGTTTCGTTGTTGTTATCCACAAGAACTTCTTCTATAAAAGATTTTCCTGTAATTGCTTCACGGATTTTGTTTTCGATTTCCAAAGAAATTTCTGGGTTTTCTTTGAGAAATTTTTTAGAGTTTTCTTTTCCTTGTCCAAGGCGAGTATCTCCATAACTAAAGAATGCTCCAGATTTTTTAACAATATCATTTTTTACTCCAAGATCGATAATTTCTGATACTTTTGAGATCCCTTCGTTAAACATGATATCAAAATTTGCAGAACGGAATGGGGGAGCAATTTTGTTTTTTACAACTTTTACTTCTGTTTCGTTCCCCATTACTTCTTTTGCATCACCTGTACCAGATTCGATCTTCTTACGACGACGAATATCGAGACGAACCGAAGCATAAAATTTGAGCGCATTTCCTCCAGTAGTTGTTTCTGGGTTACCAAACATTACTCCGATCTTCATACGGATTTGGTTGATGAAGATAACCGTAGCACCTGTGCGGCTGATAGCAGCAGTAAGTTTACGAAGGGCCTGTGACATCAGACGAGCTTGAAGACCCATATGACTATCTCCCATATCTCCTTCGATCTCGGCACGAGGAGTAAGAGCAGCTACCGAATCTACAATAACGAGGTCTACTGCATTAGAGTTGATGAGTTTTTCTGTGATCTCTAGTGCCTGTTCACCATTGTCTGGTTGAGCAATGATAAGGTTTTCGATATCTACGCCAATAGTCGCAGCGTACGCAGGATCAAGGGCATGTTCGGCATCGATAAATGCACAGATAGATCCTTCCTTTTGTGCTTCTGCGATAGCATGAAGTGTCAGTGTTGTTTTTCCTGAACTTTCAGGACCATATATTTCAATAATACGACCTTTTGGAATACCTCCACCAAGAGCCATATCCAAAGAGAGTGACCCAGTAGCAAAAGTCTCTACATTCATTCCTTTGTTTTCTCCAAGAAGCATGATAGCTCCTTTTCCATAATCTTTTTCGATTTGTCCCATAGCTGCTTTTACAGCAGCAAGGCGTTCTTTGTTCATAGTCATATTAGATTGAGTGTAAATATATTAGAAATAGCGTTTTAGGCTTGTGTGTTGTCGTTTGTTGATTGTTTTTTGATCGGTTTTGCAAAGCCAGCCATTACGATCATAAGTGCTCCGAATAGACCAATGTATGCCCCCCAGCTCAGACCACTTTGAGCAGAGCTTGAACTTTCTGAAAGAAAAGGAGAAGTGTATACAGAGAAATTCATCATCACAAGAACAGAAGATATAATCCCTGCTTGCGCATATGATTGCATGTTTGTAAGTTTGATTTTTGGAAGAGTTTTACCGAAATATTCGGCTGTTATAGTAGCAACTACAAAGAGGGTAGAGAGAAGGATAAGTAATCCTCCAAAGTACATAGGTCCTTCAAAAAGGTTGAGTGTTTCTACACCTTTTGATGTTACTCGAGACCACCAAGGAGCAAGAGAAGAAAGAAGAATTAATAACGCACCAATAGCAGCAAATTGACTATTTGGATTGAGTTTTTTGAATGTCTCAAGCGCTTGATCTTTCAGGTGTTCAGCTTGGTGTATAGCTTGATTAGCTACTACAGAACCAGCTTGTTGATTCTGTGTTGAAGGTGTTGTTGCTTGTTCTGGAGCTGCTGTTTCAAAATCAGTATCGATATTATTTTGTTCTACAGTTTGTGTAGATGTTTTTTGTGTATCCATGATATGAATATCAGATTTAAAAAATATTTATATCAATTTTACACGATAGAAACAGTTTACACAAGGTTATAAGTCGTATTTCAAAAGACTCAAATTGTTTGTTCTTTAATAATTTTGTAATTATGGTAAGTTAATATTCTTTTTTACGGTATTGGAGAGCTTCCATAAGGTGTTGTTTGTCTATGTGTTGGCTTTGGTCTAGGTCTGCAATGGTACGCGAAAGTTTGAGTAACCTATGGTATCCTCGACCAGAAAGATTGAGTTTCTTGGTAGCCTGTTTGATGATTTCTTGTGCACTTGGACTGAGCCGACAGTGCTGTTCTATTTCTTTTGCATTCATTTCACTATTGGTAAGAGTCTTGGACCCGGTAAATCTTTGTTTTTGTATGTCTCGAGAAAGGAGTACCCGTTTTTGAATTTGTTCAGATGATTCTCGGATACTATTGTTGTTGAGGTCTTCATAGGAGATCCGAGGGATCTCAATATGAAGGTCGATACGATCGAGGATAGGGCCAGAGATTTTGTTACGGTAGCGGATAATTTGGTGTGGGCTACAGTCACAAGATTTCTCTGGATCACCGAGGAATCCACACGGACAGGGATTCATTGCTGCAATAAGGGAAAATTTGGCAGGGAAATTGACCGAACCTTGTGCTCGGGAGATGGTAACTTCATGGTCTTCGAGTGGTTGACGAAGAGCTTCGAGAGCTCATCGGTCGAATTCTGGGAATTCATCAAGAAAGAGGACTCATCTATGAGACAGTGATATCTCTCCTGGTTTCGGAAAAGATCATCCACCTACAAGAGATACCAGAGAAGAACTGTGGTGAGGGTGTCGAAATGGTCGAGACTGGATAACAGGTTCGTGTTGTAGTAGTCCAGCTATACTATGGATACGAGTGCTTTCTATGATTTCAGATTCTTCCAGAGGAGGAAGGATGCCTTGGTATCATTTGGCAAGCATAGTTTTCCCCGAGCCAGGAGGTCCAGACATGATCAGATTATGATCTCATGCTGCAGCTATCTCGAGTGCACGCTTAGCTGCTGTGTGTCATTTAATATCGGAAAAATCTACAGAGATATTAGATTGCATATCGAATTGATAGGGGTCTTGTTTGGGATGGGGATCTAGAGGAGATACTCCGTTGAGATGCTGTACGAGTTGTTTGATATTTTCAATTCCATAGATATCGATTCCATCTATAAGAGTAGCTTCTTGTATATTGGAAAGGGGGAGGTAGAGTTCTTGGAACCCAGCTTCTCGAGCAGCAATAGTGATAGAGAGAGCTCCATTGACATGACGAAGGCTTCCGTCGAGAGCTACTTCTCCGATAAAGAGAGCGGAGCTCAGATCTTTTGTTATATCTTTTTGAGACTGCAGGAGAGCCATGCAGATTGGGAGATCGAAAAAAGGACCTTGCTTGCGGATATCAGCAGGTGCAAGATTGACCGTGACTTTTCCACGAGGGAATTCGAAGCCTGAGTTTTTGATAGCAGACATCACGCGTTCACGAGATTCTTGTACAGCAGTATCTCCCAGTCCTACAATTGTAAATTTGGGAATACTGCGAGTAATATCAAGTTCCACTTCTATCAGAGGAGTTGAGAGACCGAGAGTGGTAGCAGAATAGATTTTTGAGAGTTTGTTAGCCGTCATAATGATAATTGCGTTAGATCTAAAAGTAATCGAGAGAGTAGGTGTATACGTGTATATATAAATGAACTCACAAAGAATTCTCTTCTATCCTATTCTTTTGGAAATGGTTCGTCAAGAAAATTTATCAAAAAGAAAAACATCCAAATATTTGGATGTTTTTGAATACTCTTGTTCGACTTATACAACGTTGGCTGTATTTTGAGGAGAGTAAAGGAATGAGTTTGCTCCTGTAACGTACGATACGATAGAGTAAGCAATAATCACAACCACAAGACCAATAACAGCATTTGTGATTTTTTTCTTTGCTTCTTCTGGATCTGCTCCAGTGATATATTGGAACCCAGCATATACGATGTATAGCACAGCTACAATACCAACAAGAGAAAGAAAGAAGTTGATTGTGTTCCCAATGTATGTGAGAAGAGAGTACCCTGATGCTGATTCAGATTCCGTAATGTTTTGTACACTACTTCCAAAAAGTTTAGTTTGGTTTGTAGAGGGATCATCCGAAAACCCAGCATATGCTTGAGATACACCGCTGATAGCTACTGCAGATGCAGCAGACCCAAGAGCAAATAGTTTGTTCATAATTTTTGTTTTTGATAAAAATAAATAGTTGTATTTACTCGCTTGCTGTGAATTCAGCACTTTGAGAATAGAGAAAAGATTCTTCTCCAGTTACAAAAGATACGAGTGCATACGCAATAATCACAATAACAAGACCCAGGATTACATTGGCTATAGCTTGTTTGGATTCATCGATATCTTTGTTTCGGACATAGTTGAAACCTGACCAGATAACAAAGAGTGTAGCAAGTACTCCAATAAGAGAAATAAAGAAGTTCGCTACGTTGGTGACATAGACCCAAAAATTGGTGTTGCTTGGAATAGCATCTGGGGGTGAAAACCCAGCACCAAGAGAGGCTAAAAGCCAATTCCCAATGATTTCCATAGTTTTGTTTTTGTGTTTATTAATGATTTACGTACACTAGTATATCACAAAATAGGAATTATTTCAAAAAGGAATGTTGAATTGTATTGACAGGAGAGTTGTTTTGTTTCTGACTTTCAGAAGAATTTGTCTTAGATATGAGCTTTTCTATTTGTTCTTTTTTCAGATCTTTTTCTATATTTTTATCTAAAATCATGAGACTCCTTTCGTTCTGTTCTATAAACTCTTGTGCATTGTGTTGTTGGTGATTCCCTGCAGCATATGGGTAGGGGACTAGGATACAAGATGTATTAAAGTGTCCAAGCTCAGCCAGAGTATTTGCTCCTGAGCGAGCTATCACGATATCTGCCTCGGCTAATATCTGAGCATAGTTTTCTTGTATAAAGGCAATAGGGTGGTAGTTTTCTTGTTTTTCTATAGTTATAGTGTTTTTCCCTCCATATTGGTGTGTTATATCGTAGTTTTTTGTGAGCCAGTTTTTATTATTTTGTACCCATGTATTCAATGATTCTGCTCACTGAGATCCTCAGAGGATCAGTATTTTCTTGAGAGTATTGTCTTTCGGTTGTGTGCTGTGATAATCAAGGATCGTCCAGTGAGGGATATTTCCTATAACTTCGATTTTATTTTGCTTTTCAGCTCTAGGGAAGTATTTGCTTGCTGATTGGAATCATAGGAAGACTTGGTCTGCAAATTTTCCTATAAACCTATTGGCAATCCCCGCGTATGAATCTGATTCATGAATAGCGAGTGGGAGCTTATATATTTTGGCTGCGATTGCTACGGGGAGGGAACCAAAACCTCACTTGGAAAAGACTTTGTGCGCCTGGTGTTTGCGAAGATAGTAGAGAGACTGAAATACCCCTACGATTATACGGAAGGGGTCTATGAAATTTTCAAAAGAGAAGTATCTGCGAAGTTTCCCGGATTGTACGGAAACAAAAGGGATATTGTGCTGATGGCAGAGCTTTTCTTCCATGCTGTTTTTTTGTCCTATATATAAGAGAGGGGTATAAGGGTTCTCTTTTCTGAGCTCTTTGATGAGTGTAATATTAGGGATTACGTGTCCGCCGGTACCACCTCCACAGAAGATAATAGACATAGGATAGGATTATAAATAATGAATCTTTTTCTTTTGAATCTTTTGAGTCGTATAGCTGTCTTTTTTGTGTTTTGAAATATTGTAGAGTACAGCAAGTGCACCAAGGGTGGTGAGGAGTGAAGATCCTCCATGGGATATCAGAGGAAGAGTGACTCCAGTAATAGGAGCAAGAGAAAGGTTTACCATGATATTTAGGAATGCTTGGAACCCAATCCAGGTCGAGATACCAATAGCAAGGAGTTTTCCAAAACGATCGGGGGCATTGTTCGCTATGCTATATCCTCGGTATACGAGGAAGAGAAAAGCGGCAACCAGTATGAGTGCTCGGATAAGTCCGAGTTCTTCTGAAATAATGGCAAAAATAGAATCAGATTGCGCTTCTGGGAGATATTCAAATTTTTGTTTAGAGTTTCCAAACCCAAGACCTCCGGTTCATCCAGAACCAATAGCTATGAGTGCTTGTTGGATATGGTATCCCACTCCCATAGGATCGATGGAATGATCGAGAAAGGCGAGGAACCGGTCATGGATATATTGTTTAGAGTTTACTGCTATGTATCCAATAAACCCAGCAATAGTTGCTCCAAATGCCATGTGTTTGATCTTGGCTCCTGCAGCAAAATACATAGCAGAGGAGATCATAGTAATCACAAGAATGGATCCGAAATCTGGTTGCAGTGCAAGTAAACCAAGAATAAGACCTACAATAATACTAAAAGGAATAAATCATTTCTGAAAATCTTTCACTTCTTTGTACCTGGCAGACATCCAGGCAGAGACATAGACAATGAGTCAAAACTTAGCAACTTCTACTGGTTGTAAGGATCAGATAATAGGGAATTTTATCCAGGAGTTGGAAGTTCCCCAATCTGCTGCAATCCCTGGTATAAATACAGCTATAAGTCCAAGTATACTGAGCCCAAGAAGCGGGATCGAAAACTTTTTCCATATACGGTAGTCTATTTTTTGTACTAGATAAAACAGAATCACACCTATAGCTAGGGATCGTAGCTGTCACCAAAAATAGTAACTATTTGCTACATCATTGTTGAAAGCAATAATGGTAGAAGCAGAGGATATCATGGCAACTCCAAAGAGTGTCAGGGAAAAGGTAGTAATGAGGAGGGAGTTGTCACCAGAACGCATAAAAACTATATGAGATTATTTTTTGATATATTTGAGTACATTATGGAATTCAGTTAGCATAATAAGTACTTCGGCAAGTTTGGACCCATCGTAACGAATGAGGTTGCGATCTTTTACTATGTCATTTGGGTTTTCTTCGATGGCTTCGTCAGACAAGATGTCAGCAGGGATAAGTGTCAGTTTTCTATCTGAAAAATCACAAGATTCCCATTGCATAAATTTCTGTCCTCCTTTTGCATAGTTTGCTAGGAGTTGTTGGCTTGGAGCTTCTTTTGATACCACAAGATAATCAAATATATCTTTTTCGAGGTATTTTTCAAGTACTTCGAGCATATCTTTTACATCGTAGTTTTCTGAATCACATGATTTGGTCATTAGGTTTCCAATAAGAATCTTCTTGGCAGATGAGTGGATAATAGCTTCTCTCATGCCAGTAGGAAGAAGGTTGGTTATGAGACTGGTATAGAGAGACCCAGGACCGATAATAATAATATCCGCTTGTTCTATAGCTTTGATAGCTTCTGGGTTAGCAACTACTTCTTTGTCAAAATGCACAGTATCTACACTGTGACTGAGATTGTTGTCTTCAAAAGCTTCTTCTCCTACATGTGTAGTGCCGCTTTGCATTTCTGCTATGAGTCGAGGGTTGTCCAGAGTGGAAGGGATTACATTTCCTTTGCATTTGATCATCTTCGCAGCGATATTGATTGAGTCTTCAAAAGACCCGGTTATCTGCTCCAGGGCAGTGAGAAAAAGATTTCCAAAGTTATGTCCTTTGAGGTCACCTTGTTCAAATCGATAGAGAAATAAATCTCTCAGGATTTGTTTTGAAACAACATGGCTATCTGAGAGAGCAACCAGTGCTTGGCGGATATCCCCAGGAGGAAGTGTTCCAAATTGGTCACGTAAAATCCCAGTAGAACCTCATTCATCGGTTACTGAAATAATAGCACTAATATGTTCGGTATATTTTTTGAGACCCGAAAGAACCGTGAACGAACCGGTTCCTCCTCAGATAGTAACGATGCGTTTCATTTTTTAGCTAGCGAGTTTTATATGAAAGAAAAAATCGAGAAGAAATTGTATAGTAAATACAATAATAAAGGTAATGATTGCTACACGACCAAGATGACAATGAAAATTTTCTTTGTTTTTAAGACAAGCAACCGCTTTTTGGTAATGGTTATTTTTATGTATTTTGGAGATCAAATGTTTCATAGTAGTGTGTGTTTATATGATTTCTATTTGAAGAATATAATTAGTTTAACTATACTGAAGGTCGAAAAAATTATCAATGAAGAATGAGTTTTTCGTTTTGAGTTTTACAATTTTTAGTTTTGAAATTTTATGTCTACACTTCGTCAGATTCGTATCGATAAAATAGATCAGCTCAGAGAAGCGGGGATTCATCCATATCCAGCCAAATACAACCGCAGCCATACTTGTATCGAGTCGGGGGCTTTAGATGACGACACACAAAATATCTCGATCGCAGGACGCATGGTCCTTTTTCGTAGTTTTGGGTCGCTTGCTTTTGCAACACTTCAGGATCAGTCTGGTCGCATGCAGGTAGCATTTGCCAAGAAAGAACTCGGAGATATGTTTAAAACAATCGAAACACTTTTTGATCTAGGAGATTTTATAGGAGTAGAGGGGTACAAAATGACAACGAAACACGGAGAAGCGACTATCATGGCACAGAAAGTAACATTTCTTGGAAAAGCGCTGCGTGGACTTCCAGAAAAATTTCATGGGGTATCGGATACAGAAACAGTCTATCGTCAACGTTACCTGGATACGATTATGAACCCAGAGTCTTTTGATCGATTTAAAATCCGTGGACGAGTAATCAAAGAGCTTCGTAATTTTTTGGATAATGATGCGTTTGAAGAGATTGAAACACCGATTCTTTCTTCTATTGCAGGAGGGGCAGCAGCAACACCATTTGCGACACACCACAATGCTCTTGATATTCCTATGACTCTTCGTATAGCTCCTGAGCTCTATCTCAAACGAGCAATTGTTGGAGGGTATGATGCTGTATATGAAATGGCCAGATGTTTTCGTAACGAAGGAATCGATCCTTCTCATCTTCAAGAGTTTACTATGCTGGAGTTTTATAAAGCATACGCAGATTACAATGACACCATGGATCTGACAGAAAAAATGTTTGATCATATTTTTGATACGGTATTTGATGGGCAGCGAAAATTTCAGATCAAAGATCGTGATGGTAATGACACAGAGATTGATTTTACTACCCCGTGGCCACGTAAAAAATTCCGTGATATTATCTTTGATGATTCGGGGATAGATATCGATGTTCTGACAGACAAAGATTCTTTGGTATCTGCTATTCAGGAGAAAAATATTGCTGTTGATCAAAAAGACCTCGATACACAAGGGTATGGGAATTTGGTAGATACCTTGTATAAAAAAGTATCTCGTCCAAAACTTATTCAACCATGTTTTGTGATTCAGCACCCGATAGATACCAAGCCTTTGGCTCGTAAATCAGATGATAATCCAGCTGTGGCGGATACATATCAGCTTCTTGTGAATACTTGGGAGATGTTGAATGCGTATTCAGAGCTTGTTGATCCTATGGATCAAACGCAGCGTTTAGAACGTCAGGCTGCAGCCCGTGATCATGGTGATGAGGAAGCATTCGAAAAAGATGATGATTATCTTCTTGCTATGGAATATGGTATGCCACCAATTTCTGGTTGGGGTATGGGGGTAGATAGGCTTGTCACACTCTTGACTGGTCAGGATAACCTCCGTGATTCGGTGTTGTATCCAATGATGCGTCCAAGAAAGATCGATCTGCAGTCGGATAGCCCATTTGAAGGATAGTTTCAAATATAGTGCAGAGAAAAACCACCAGAACTCTGGTGGTTTTTGTTTTATCTGAAGTTGTCAGAACTGGTTTGTTTTACGCGTTCCATACGAAGATTATCTACTTGTTTCTGTATTCCTTCTTCGAGAGATACAACAGCTTTGTATCCAAGAGTATTTGTTATTTTACTGATATTTGCGCATTGAGAACGGACATAATTTTCTTTGACTGGATTTTCAATATATGTCGGTTGTATGTCTTTGTTGAAAGATTTGTTGAGAGCGGCTACAATATCATTGAGAGATGTTTCGTGTCCCATCCCAATATTGAATACATCTGCGCCAAGTTTTTCTTTGTGTTCTATCCCACGAGTGATTCCTTGTACGACATCAGCTACATTGGTGAAATCACGAGTTTGTGTCCCATCTCCATAGATAACAGGAGGGAGGTCACGAGCAATATCCCAGGCAAATTGTGAAATGAGATTGGCATAGATCTCTTTTGATTCTTCATTTGGTCCATATACAGACATAAAACGGAATCCAATAATATCCATTTCTGGGTATACTTGAGCATAACATTGTGCACAATTTTCATACACTTGTTTTGTTACTGCGTAGTGGTTGGGAGGTGTTACATGCTGTGTTTCTACCAATGGAGTTGGGTTGTTTGCATACAGACTTGATGTCGAAGCATACATTACTTTTTTTGTTCCATTCTTGCGAGCCCATTCGAGGACTGTTACAAAAGATTGTACAGAGTTTACATATCCATCGATCAATCCATCTCCATTGAACATTGGTTGGCTTGATGTCCCAGCAAGATGGACTACATAGTCTACTGGTCCTACTTTTTCGAGGTCCTCAATCTTACACGCATCACCTTCGATGAAACGAATATCACTATCAAGGTTGTCGGGGCTTCCGAGGAATAGATTATCGAGTGCAGTGACTTCAAATTTGTTTTTATTGATATTACAGAAGTTGGATCCAATAAATCCAGCTCCCCCAGTTACAAGAACTTTTTGCATAAGTGTATAGTAAAAAGAAATATATTTATGTGTTGATTGTAGGGAAATTTTCTCCTGAAAACAAATAATTCTCAAAAAAACATAATAAAATCTTGC
>JAYELJ010000059.1:0-3035 GCA_034717395.1 Patescibacteria group bacterium | reverse complement strand
CATCCCAAGCAGATATTACCGTAACCCCAACCTTCATATCCTTTATGAAACCAGACCCAACTACCAAAACAGGAAAGAAAGGAATAGCTATCCAGGATGCAGATATAGCCCAGCAGTTCTATGCTGTATTCCAAAAACTCTGGAGAATGGAAACAGAAAACAAAAAACTCTATGAAATAATAAAGGATCAGAAAACAGGGGAGATAGAATATAAATTCTAATAAAATCCCACTACACAAAACACAAAATAAAATCTGATATAATAGAAGTGTTCCTCGGAACACTTCTATTTTCTAACCCAAACAACCGATGCTGAAAAAACATCAGATCCAAACATTCCGTTGTCCATCTACAGGAGGACCGTAAGAAGAGAACTCCCACAGGGGAGTTTTTCTTTTGCAAAGCAAACATTTTTTGATATAATACTTATAGCCTCACATAGGCTAAAGACGTTACAGTTCCCTTGAGGATACACAAAAAAGCCAGCTATACTCTATTTGTACTAGAGTGCTGGCTTTTTTGTTAGGATACAGGAGTTACCAATAGAATCTCGAAGAGAATCCATAGGATAAACAAAAGTACCCAGATTGCTGTTTTATTCAGCATAGACGTTACAGTTCCCCTACAAATAAAAAATATTTGAGACATCCCCTGTAGGGGAATATCGAGGACTAGGAAGAAATACATTTCTTCCATGAAAGGAGTATAGAGAACAAAACTAAAATCTCCAAAAATAAACAGAAATAATAAGAAAATAACCCAACGAACCTCAAAAAACCAATTGAGTTTCCTAGGCTTCCCAATGCCCACAATAACCAAAATCCCAACACACCAGAACATTTCATCCTTCCTAATCAGGGAGGATTTTTGTATATTCTTGTATACGCATGCACAAAACAAATATATAAAAATAAAAGAAATATTCACCCTCTCTATTTCTTCATCCTTCGCACCATGCGTATTCTTTGTGTTGGGAATCCTGGATTTACAAAACAAATCCAGAAAAGTCTTCTGCTGCCATCTCCTTTGTGCTCTGCAGATCCATACCTGCTCCCGTCTCGTATTACTAACCAAGAAACAGATATCCTGTTTCTTCTGGTAGACCAAACAAACAAAGACCAAGTCTTTGAACTTCTCCTCAACCGAAACCCACAGCATATCGCATGGGGGAGTATCTGTATTCTTCTTGATCCAATCCTTTCTGCATACCATCCTGAATTTCTCTCGTTTGGGATAGAAGAAGTATTACTCACCAAAGATCTTTCTAATACCCCACTGATGCAAGCCAGATACCAAAACCTCATACGTAGAACTATCCAAAAACGTATCTACTATAAACAAACACAAAAAGAAATAAACCTCCATCCAGAAACATCCAGTGTGTCTTACCAAAACCATACTCTTCAGCTCACACCACAACAATACGCAATAACCGCTGCCCTGATACAATCTCCAAGCGATAATATCTATACAGAATATATTCAACAACACATAGAAGATACAACAAATACAAAACAACATATCCGTAGTATAGACCGATCAATTGCACGCCTCAGACCGAAACTTTTTTCTATTTCTTTACAAATAAGTGCAAAAAGAAACGGTTGCTACACCGTATGTAAGCCATATTCGTAAAATGAGACTTTTTATAGTACCGAAAAATAAAACCCGTGCTAGGATAATACATGAAGCCAAGAGCTCTGCCTTCACCTCATTTATTATCTCACACACATATTCAACATGAATATCTCTCTCAAAAATGTAACCATCCAGTCTCTTCCTTGGAATGCAGCAGGGGAATTTACAAACGAAAAAACAGGGAAACCTGTCAGCTATAACTTTTTCTATATCCTCGGACAATATATCAACGAGTTTGGACGTACCGAACTGGCTCGTCTGAAATACGAAAAAGCAGAAGATTGTCCAAAAGTAGGAACTGTCCTGGACGAAGTATCCGTACAAGTCTATGGAAACAAAGTGAATAAATCACCAATGTACCTCCTGACAGCAGATATGAGATAATTTCTAACCTCAGTATCTTATGTCTGTTGCTAGTCTTCTTTCTCAATCTTTACCTCTTATCTTCGAATACCTCGCCGTAAGCTTTTCCGTAGCTATTCTTATCATGCCTGTATTTTGGGTCATAAAGAAAATATGGAATCTTATCACCTGAGGTTTTCGTTGAATAAATAGGTAAGAGAAACATATCGGAGCAAAAGAAATATAAAGTGTGGTAGCTTTTTCATTTCTCTTCCAACACGGGAGAGAAGGAAACTATCATACTTTTTTCTTTGGCCCTACTTTTTGGGATATATCCTGACCTACCACCTGAGATATATCTCGAAATGTGCGGCCACACACGGAAGTTATCACTTCTGAATTATTTATTATTTTCTAACGAAAACAAACGTATGCAAAACACAATCAAAGATTGGGTTACTGGTGCAGTAGGAAAAATCTCTGCAGGGCTTGCCGCCCTAGGAGCAGTGATTGTTTCTTCCGTTCCATCAGTAGACGCAGCGAGTCTGATCGACACCTGATCAGTTGCAACTCTGCAATCTGAATCAGTAACGATGATCGGAGATCTGTTGGATACCATTGTGGCATTCTCACCATGGCTTCTGACACTCGTCGCTTTTGGGTTTATCATGGGGATTCTCAAGAAAAAACTCAAAGCCTAGTCCTATTCTTGAAGAAGAGAAACGTTTGTCTCTCTTCTTCTCGATACAAAAGTGAATGATCGATCTATTCGTTCATTTTTGTGTCGATGAAACGTTCATCTTATTCAGTTCTTTCTTTTTTTTACTTTCCAATTTTTAATTCATCAATTCTATGTCCACCGAAGAACTCCTTACCTCCATAAACTGGAATATACAACTTTTCTTTCTCATCTGGATGATAGAAAAAATTATGACTTTCTTATCTCGTAGATAATGCCATATGATCCATTTAAAAACATACATATCGCTTGGGTTCTTGTTCTTGTTTGCTACCTTTGGTTTGTCCTCAGATAAAGCTTATGCTGCAGACTGGGA
>JAYELJ010000058.1:0-3055 GCA_034717395.1 Patescibacteria group bacterium | reverse complement strand
GGGCTCAAAGACTCATTTTTCTATTATGGTCCTATCAATGGAATCTATGATAGTCAGACAGCACGTGCAGTTGCTCAATTCCAACGAAATCAAGGATTGATAACATCGTACCTCCAATCAAATGCAGGACATTTTGATAATGTAACTCGTGATCAATTTAACCTGTATCATGGATTGGTAGGAAACCCTCTCTCCGTAACAAAAGAAACTATTACCCCTGAAGTAGAAGAAATGGCTGAAGAAGTGATTATTGAAGACACTGTTAATCAAGCAGTAGAAGAAATAGAGGCAGTGGAAGAAAGTATTACAGAAACTATAACAACTCGTATCATGGATGGGTTTGATCCTATCTCTGGGTTATATACCATTGGGGATACTGGTACTGAGATTATTACTCTGCAAACGGGGCTCAAAGATGCCAACTTCTACTTTGGTGAAATAACTGGTATCTACGACTCCCCTACTGCTATTGCGGTTGCTCGTTTCCAAAAGAATCAATCTATCATCTATAGTTTCAAGCAACCTCATGCTGGACATTTTGGACAGGACACTCGTGATAGTTTCAACTGGTATCATGGACTCGGTTCTGTTGACACAGAAGTGGAAGAAGTTATTATAGAAGATACTGGTCCTGATACATCTATAGAAAATAATCTACTCACACACATCCTTACCAGACAAGAATCTATTCAACTGATTGAATATTTGAGAAATAAATAAAAAACAGAAGAAAAATGCATAAATATGCGATATAAGGTTGCATTATAGAGAGTATATTTGTAGAATACATAGGCAGAAAATTTCTGCCTATGTATTTATTTTTTTATTTCTTGTGATTTCCTATGGATACACAAAAATATCTTCAAACCGTAGCCAAAGAAAATTTGGCAACTGATCGTCCTGATGTAAAAACAGGTTTTACTGTTCGTGTTCATCAAAAAATTGTAGAGGGGAACAAAACCCGTGTACAAATGTTCGAAGGACTAGTAATTGCTGTAAATGGACAAGGTCCAACAAAAACAATTACTGTTCGTAAAATTGCCTCTGGTGTAGGGGTAGAACGTATCTTTGTTACTGCTTCTCCTTCTATCGAAAAGATTGAAGTGATCAAAGTAGCTAAAGTTCGTCGTAGTAAACTCTATTACATGCGTCAGCGTAGTGGTAAATCTGCTCGTCTGAAAGAACGTCGTGTATCTCTCAAAGAGTTTGCAAACACAGAAAAAGAAGAAGCCTAAGCTTCTTCTTTTTTATTTTCTTGTGAAATATTATGGAGAATTCCATTAACCAGTTTTGGAGCTTTATCTGATGCTCCTATAACTTTTGCTATCTCTACCAGTTCATCGATCACTACTGCAGAAGGAACATCCTCTGAACGCTCTGTAATCTCAAACACTCCCAGGAGAAGTAGTATTTGATCTATCAGAGACATAGTCTCTAGTTTGTGAGAAGAAAGATGTTGATCAATCTTTTTCGAAAGGTCTGATCGGTATTCGAGAATTCCTTCGATACGATCTTGAATAAATTCAAGATCTTTTTTATTTCCATGTTTATTTCATAAAGAAATTTCTAATGCTTTTTCTATAGTATTATTTCCAAAGAGATGAGCATAGAGCGTCTGACAAATAACAAGACGCGATGAGTGACGACCAAGAGACATAAGTAAGTAGAAAGTTAAAAGTTAAAAGCAAGGTATTCTACCACTTGAGAAGTATTATTGCATTGCGTGCGGCATCTTGCTGTGCGAGCTGTTTGCTCGAACCTGTTCCATGTGCGATAAATTTTTCTCCAAAATAAACACCTACGGTAAAAGTCTTGTCATGATCTTTCCCTTCTTCCTCTTCTACCTGGTATGTAGGAGTGACTAATACAATCTCTTGTGATTTTTCCTGGAGGTATGATTTAGATTCGATATAGAGTTTCTTTTCCATAATCTCATCAAGGTACTGGAGCAATGTTCGTGTCACAAAAATCCGTGCCTCTTCAAAACCTTGATCCATATAGATAGCTCCGAGAACTGCCTCATAGAGATTTGCTAGGAGGTAGTCTTTTTCTCGACCACCTGTTTTGTCTTCTCCTATCGACATACGCAGATACTTGATGATATCCAAGTCTTTTGTAGCCTGAGAGAGCGTTTCTTTTTTCACCAAAGCAGAACGGATATTTGTCAGTTTTCCTTCAGGAAATTCTGGGAATTCATGAAAGAGATATTCGGTTACAATATGTTCTAAAATAGCATCTCCAAGAAACTCATGACGTTCATTGTTTTCCATACAACCTTGCCCTGCGACTTCATTGACATATGAACGATGGGTAAATGCCGTGAGATGACTATCAAAAGATTCTTTTGATACAGTGACCCCAAGAGAAGAACTGAGAAGCTCTGGAGTAGCTTCTTCGATAAAAAATACTCAACAAGACATAAAAAGTTGAAAGTAAAAAGTTGAAAGTTTATTTACTAAGAGCGAGCTTAATAACTTCATCTACATGAGACACGGGGAAAAACTCAATTTGCTCTAGGAGTTCTGGTGGAAATTTTTGCAGATCTTTTTCATTTTCTTTTGGAATAATAACTTTCTTGCATCCGGCACGACGAGCAGCAAGAGATTTTTCTTTGAGACCGCCAATAGCGAGGACTTTACCCGAAAGAGTAACCTCTCCGGTCATAGCCACTTCACGAGAAACAGGAGTCTGTGTGAGGAGTGAAACAAGAGCCGTAGTAATAGTAATCCCAGCACTTGGACCATCTTTTGGAATAGCTCATTCTGGAGCATGAATATGAATATCTTTGTTCTCAAATAATGATTCATCTATATCATATTTATTTGCATGTGCTTTGATATATGAAAAAGCTGTTTCTGCTGATTCTTTCATAACATCTCCGAGCTTCCCTGTCAGCTTAAGGTTTCCTTTTCCTTTCATCATAACCGTTTCGAGAAGCAATGTTGAACCTCCCGATGGAGACCATCCGAGACCAGTAGAAATCCCAATTTCATCTTGTTGATTGAAGGCATCATTTGAATATACTTCTGGGCCAAGAAATTCTACAATATCTTTT
>JAYELJ010000057.1:0-3180 GCA_034717395.1 Patescibacteria group bacterium | reverse complement strand
TCAAAGAAATGCTTTTTACAGTAAATGAAATGGAAAAGAAAAACCTTCGTCTCTATATGGCAGGTATATCATCTGTTATCGAACCCATCCTTATTATGATTGTTGGGATTCTCGTAGGGGTTGTACTTCTTGGAGTAATGATGCCAATGTTCAATGTCGGAGGTATGATCGCTGACATGTAAAATACCACTCTATAAATAACTCTATTCTGTGTTTACCACACTTCTCTTCTGAATTATCGGCCTGTGTATCTGAAGCTACAGCAATGTGGTCATCAATCGCTACGCGAGTGATTATTATAAGAATATCTCATGATCAGATACTAGAAGTATCTGCCCACATTGCCAGCATACATTATCAACCAAAGAGCTCATCCCTCTTGTGAGCTTCCTGATCCAAAAAGGGAAATGCAAACACTGCCACGAAAAGATCTCTCTGCAATACCCTCTAGTAGAACTCATTTCTACATTATGATACATAGCCATTAGCTTTCTTCCTTCTTCTCTTTTGGTTCAAATACTCCTCGCGATTGTATTTTCTGCTGGAGTTATACTCTTTATGCAGGATATAAAAACTATGACCATAGATATCATAGTCACCACAGTCTTTGTCATCGGATCTATTATTGTATCATCCCTCCTCTTTTCCCTCACTACTCAGCAGCTCATCATCCATATACTTATTGCGAGTGGATTATTCTGGTCTGTTGTCATAGCTACCGGAGGAAAATGAATGGGGATCGGAGATCCACTCCTTGCTCTAGCTGCAGCATTTTTACTTGGAAACATTCCTCATATCATTCTCTTTCTCTACCTCACATTTCTGCTGCCTTTTTTCTTAGTGCTTGCCAAAATTATACGATACAGATCCTACCAAAAAATCAGAAAAGATTCTCTTCCTCTCGGTCCCTATATTCTCATAGCTCTTGCTCTTAGCTTTCTCAACCAATACTTTTCTTGGATTCCAGTCAATGATATCTGGATAGCACTCTAATATTTTTACACACTCTCTATTATGAATATAAATAATCTTCTTAGTGTCCTGGTAGAAACACAAGCTACCGATATGTTCCTCGCTGAGTGACGAGAAGCTGTTTTCAAAGTATTTGGGAAATACACCAAAGGATCAGAGCTCGGACTCAATGAAGTACATATGACTGCCAACCTTCTCAGCGAAGTAGCTGCCAATATGATGTCAGAAAAACAATTCGTAGAATATGAAGAAGTAAAAGAAATCGATTTTGCCTATGACATGGAGTGACAACGTTTTCGTGTAAATGCCTATCATGAAAAAGGAAAAAAAGCTTTTGTAGTCCGACTTCTCCCAAAAGAAACTCGAAGTTTTGAAGAATTGGATCTCCACCCAAGTTATAAAAATATCCTCCAGAGAAAATCAGGTATTATCTTTGTAGCAGGACCCACAGGTTCTGGAAAATCAACTTCTCTGGCTACCATGGTAGAAGAAATTAATACCCAACAACGAAAACATATTATTACTATCGAAGATCCAGTCGAGTTCGTATACACAGAAAAAGAATCTATTATAGAACAACGAGAAGTAGGATCAGATACCAATAGTTTTGCCTCTGCCCTCAAATCAGCTATGCGTCAGGCTCCCGATGTGATTCTTGTCGGAGAGGTTCGTGACCTCGAATCAATCGAATCTGCTATCCGTCTTGCAGAGACTGGGCATCTGGTACTCACTACCATTCATGCCAACTCTGCACCACAGTGTATTTCAAAGATCATCGATGTCTTCCCAGCAGAAAAACAACAGCAAATCCGTATTCAGTTATCAGAAAACCTAGCAGGTATTTTTGCTCAAAAATTGATACGTAACATAGATGGAAAGAGTTTCTCTATCTCATCAGAGATCCTCCTCAACAATCCAGCGGTAGGAAATCTTATTCGAGAAAATGAAATCAAACAGCTCAATTCTGTGATCCAAATGGCCAAGTCCGAAGGGATGATCCTCATGGAACAATCACTTCTAAATCTTGTACTCGGAGAGAAAATCTCTATCGAAACCGCATTAAGTTATGCTAATGACAAAGAACTCCTCCTCAGCGCTATTGATGGGTAGGATAATACATCAGCACCACAGCATCGATCTGTGGTGTTTTTGATGGGTCTGATGTCTCCATTTCGAGTGTAATATTCCAATTCCAACTATCTGTAAGAGACGATATATTACAACTGTCTGTAATAGTATCAAATACACAGAGTATCTGATCTGCCGTATCCTGGTGATCTAATATCATACGAAGCTGTGTGTCGGTGGGTATAGTACCTAAAACATATCCGCTCGAAAAACTGCTATATATTGGTTGATAAGCGGGAATAGATACCCAAGACCCCGATAAAATATAACTCCCAGAAAATGTATCTAAGAGAAGGGAAGATCCGGATAAAGAAAGAGAATTCGTATCCTGTGATCCTAAAAAAGATCCTGAACTATACACCAGTGCTTTCCTCGGATCAATCGTTGAAACCACTTCTTTTCTCAAAATACCTCATATCGAATCAATAGCAAGAATACCTGTATTCGTTAAATAATTTCCTGAAGAAAAAGAATCAACTGTCAGAAAAGATCACGAGTAAAGTACCAAATCCTGTGGATAGACAGCACTCGTATTGGTATCCCAAACTAACTGTGAGAAAGTATAATCGGATATATCAAAAACATCATCCTGATACTCTCCTATCACATCGCCTTCCAGAGAAATATCCTGAGATACTGTTTGTTCATACACATCTACTATAAAGCTACTCACATGCATATACTGACGAAACAGTATCGTAAAAGTTGTGATCAGCATGATCAGTATAAATAATAGCATCAGTACATATACAAACATAGTTGCTTGCATCCGGTATCTCAGAAAAGAAAAAGACATATATACTCTATAATTTTTATAAAAAGCTCTAATGAGCAACATACAACGTGTTGAGACGAGTAAGCTGATCTTCATCTACCAATGTGATATCCAAAACAGGAAGTGTCGAACCAGAATACAAATGTTCTAACGATATATCCTGAATATATAGATAGGGGAAATTCTGCCCCTTGTATTTTTTATATCGGCTATCTGGTATAAAAACATCTGGTCAAACAGCAGAGAGCCAATCTTCTCATGCAAACCAATCAGTATCCCAATCTGTACCATCATATCGCAAGATC
>JAYELJ010000056.1:0-3214 GCA_034717395.1 Patescibacteria group bacterium | reverse complement strand
AGCAAGCTCACGAATATCTACTCCTTTTGCATAACTTGAGAACAGTTGATCTTTTACCCCACTATGATCTTCACGAGTTTTTCCTTCTCCAATACCAGAACCCATAAGACGAGAAAGTGATCCTGCTACAGAAATCGGTGGATAGATCCCTGCATTATGGAGTTTACGATCAAGAACGATCTGTCCTTCTGTAATATACCCTGTAAGATCAGGAATTGGATGTGTTTTATCATCCTCTGGCATCGAAAGAATAGGTATTTGTGTAATAGAACCTTTGCGTCCTTTGATACGACCAGCACGTTCGTATAGAGTCGAAAGATCTGTATACAGGTAACCAGGGAATCCACGACGACCAGGTACTTGTTTTTGAGCAGCAGATACTTCACGAAGTGCTTCTGCATAATTGGTCATATCTGTCATGATTACAAGCACATGCATATCTTTTTCGAAAGCAAGATATTCTGCCGTTGTAAGAGCCAGACGTGGCGTAGAAATACGCTCTACTACTGGGTTATCCGCAGTATTAATGAAAAGTACCGCATGTTCCAAAGCTCCAGTACGACGGAACTCATTAATAAAGAATTGTGATTCTTCAAATGAAACCCCCATCGCAGCAAATACTACTACGAAATCTTCATCTGTTCCACGAACTGATGCTTGACGAGCAATTTGAGCAGCAAGCTCAGCATGAGGAAGACCAGCTCCAGAGAATACTGGAATTTTTTGTCCACGAACTACTGTATTCAAACAATCGATCATTGATACTCCTGTTTGAACATAATCATCTGGAAACTCACGAGAATATGGATTCATCGCTTCCCCTGAAATAGGAGAGAGTTTTTCAGGAATGATCGCTGGAGCATCATCAAGAGGTTTCCCAGCACCATTAAATACTCGACCAAGCATATCAGGAGCCAGTGCAATTTCTTGTACTTTCCCTGTAAAACGAACAGAAGATCCTTCTAGTTGGATACCAGCTGTTCCTTCAAATACTTGAACTACTGCTTTTCCTTCGAAAGATTCGAGTACTTTACCAGTACGAACTTCTCCAGAAGGCATATTAATTTGAACGATTTCTTCGTATGCAGCTCCTTCGATTCCTTCTACCACAATGATAGGACCAAAGGCTTGTGTTAGATTTTTAGATTCTTTCATATGAAAAGATTATTTATAGATATATTGAAAAGGATATATGACTTATTACTAATCTCTTGGTTTCAAAACTGAAATTTGATCAGCAACTTTTTTCTCAAGCTCTGCAAATTTTGCATCTTCACGAAGTTCTTTTGTTCGAGCCAGTTCAATTTTAGAGTCAATAGCAATAATATCCATAACATCTATTCCACGAGCCAAAGCTTCTTTCCCTTTGTAGTAGAATGACATGATTGTTTTGATAATCAGATACTGACGATCAATAGGACAATATGCATCATCTGGATCAAAAGCATTTTGTTGAAGGAAATCTTCACGAATCATTTTTGCTGTTTCGAGAAGAAGACGATCTTCACCAGAAAGGGCATCCATACCTACGAGGCGAACAATTTCTTCGAGTGATGATTCTTTTCCAAGGATTTCCAGCATATCCAAACGGATTTGAGGAAAATCTTTTGAGATATTATCTTCCCAATCTGATTTCACGTTATCTCCATACAGTGAGTATGAAGTTTTCCAGTTGATCGCTGGGTAATGACGTTGAGCTGCCAGTTTTGCATCAAGATTCCAGAAAATTTTCGTTACACGAAGTGTGTTTTGTGATACTGGTTCAGAAATATCTCCCCCCGCTGGTGATACCGCACCTACGATAGTTACGTACCCTTCACGTTCATCTGCATCTCCAAGAGTTTTTACAATACCACCACGTTCATAGAACTCAGCAATACGAGAACCAAGGTATGCAGGATATCCTTCTTCCCCTGGCATTTCTTCCAGACGACCAGACATCTCACGCATAGACTCTGCCCAACGAGAAGTCGAATCAGCAAGTACTGTTACTCCATACCCCATATCACGGTAGTATTCTGCAATAGTAAGACCTGTATACACAGATGCTTCACGAGCAGCTACTGGCATATTTGATGTGTTAGCAATCAGCACCGTACGTTTCATCAGAGGTTCTCCTGAGTTTGGATCGATCAGATGAGGAAACTCTGTAAGAACTTCTGTCATCTCATTTCCACGTTCTCCACAACCTACATAGATAATTACTTCTGCATCACAGTATTTTGCGATAGATTGTTGTGTTACTGTTTTCCCTGTACCAAACGGACCAGGAATACAAGCTACTCCCCCACGCATATTTGGAAATGCTGTATCCAATACACGAAGACCAGTTACTAGTTGTTTTTTCGGTTCGATTTTCTTGTTATATGGACGAGGTTTACGAATAGGCCATTTTTGAGCCATTTGTACCTCTACATCTTTTCCTTCTGCTGTAGTAATCACTGCAACTTGCTCTGCTACTGTGAATGACCCAGAAGCAATAGATTTGATAGTTCCTGATACTTCAAAAGGAACCATTACTTTATGTTCGATAAGTGCTGTTTCTGGAACAGTACCGATAATATCACCAGCTACTACTTTGTCTCCAACAGATGCTGTAGCAACAAAATCCCATTTTTTACTGTAATCCAAAGCAGGAGCATTGATCCCACGACCAATAAACGATGAGTTTGTTTGTGATTCAATATCTTGAAGTGGACGTTGAATACCATCGTAAATAGATTCCAAAAGACCAGGACCAAGGTCTACAGAAAGAGTTTCCCCTGTAGAGAATACTGGTTGACCAGGAGCAATCCCTCCTGTTTCTTCGTATACTTGAATATATGCTTTATCTCCTTCTAGACGGATAATTTCCCCTACAAGTTTTTCATCAGAGACACGTACTACTTCGTACATTTTTGCACCAGTCATCCCTTCTGCTACCACAAGAGGTCCAGCGACTTTTATAATATTACCGGTAATCATATAATGATATTTATATTTATTAAAATAGACGCCGATATTATAGTGATAGATAGGGAAAAAGCAAAATAAAAATAAAGAAAAATACAAGAGTAATTTTGACAAAGTATATTCTCATGACTGTCTGGTTTGACATAACCAATCCAAATACTTAATATATAATTAGTAAAACAGAGAAATGAAATACATAATACATACGAAAGGAGTTATATCATGGAAAAATCCACAGACATACTGGGTAAGCACTTAACAA
>JAYELJ010000055.1:0-15408 GCA_034717395.1 Patescibacteria group bacterium | reverse complement strand
AGTTTGAAACAGAAAAACCTGAAACAACTCTTTATTAATATATATAATTGCTATGAACTTTTTTGTGTTTATTTCTATAATGGTAGTTATTTTTGGATCATTTCTTTTTGCTCCACAGATTTCAATGGATATGAATTTTGAATTCATTATATCTTCTCTATCGATTACATATGCTATTATTGCAGGGTTTGCTATTCAGAGGCTCAATGATAAATTTAATACTATTATGGATCTGGTTAGTGAAGAAGATGGGTTGATTAAATCTTTTTGGCAAAAAATAAAATTACTCCAAGAATCAGCTATTCGTAAGGAGATAAAAGAAATCCTGCAGTCTCATTATTCTATAATAGATTCAGATTTTCAGCATGATACGATGACAGGGATGCTCAATAAGACAAAGAAAACTTTTTATAAAATAGAACAAGTATTGGAGAAATTAGTGAAAATCTTGCCAGAATCAAAAATCTATATTTATGAACAAATATTAGATATTAAAACAGAACTCAATAAAAATAGAATGTATCAGATCAATAGATCTCTTGTATCTCTTTCCAAGACAGATTGGTTGCTTCTATATATGCTCAGTCTGCAGCTAGTTGGAGTGCTTTTCTTGTACAGAACAGGGAATGTTGTCTTTGATTTTGTATTAGCTTTTGTTTCTGTTTCAATTATGCTGATTCAATATATTGTATCAGAGTTGGAAGAGTTGAAGACGGGAAATATTATCATAGGGGAGAAATCAGCAGAGGAGATAAAAGAAATCCTATCTTGGGATGACAGTAAATAATACATTTTTATATATAATATATGATCCATATTCATCAGGCTCTTAGCGACTTTAGATCTCATTATCAAAATATTTTTCTATACATTGGAGGGTTATCTTTTAGTGTGTTTTTTCGCTCGATTTTGTATGGAGTATTTGCAGTAATTATAGCACAGCAGTTTGGGAGTCAGACGGCAGGTGTTATTGTGAGTATGTTAGCTTTGGTTCAGTTATTGGTATGGGATCCATTGAGTGGATGATTAGTCGATAGAATTGGAGCAAGGAATACAGCTCGTATAGGAATGTGAGTTTTGCTACTCTCTACAATTATAATTTATTTTGTATGAGTTTCTCAGTATACACTTACGTTTCTTGGGATTTCTATGGGTATAGCAACCAGTTTTTCTAGAGCAGAAGCATACCTTATTCGTATATCAAAAGCAGATGAATGAGGGAAATCTTTTGGTATCGCAGGAGATTTAATTTGTACGGCATATTTTTTATCGACAATACTGATGTCGACTTTTATGCAAGAAGATAAATATAATTGGGTGTTTCTTGGTGTGATATTTGGGCAGCTGGTTTTTCTGGTTCTAACTTTTTTTGTAGAGGATGATAGAAGTACAGTAGAGCTTGATCAAAGACCTTGGAGAGAAATTATTAATCCTTTGCTTATCATCAAACATGGAATTCATTTTGTAAAAACAAATAATAATTATCCTTTACTTTCGCTAGGGACATCACTATTTATTGGTCTGTTTTATGGAGCTATTTGGTTTATATTTCCTTTATATTTTGCTGAAAATACAGGTGATTGGTGGCAAGGTCTTCAGCTTGGGATATATGATCTTGTTGGTATGTTCTTTGCTGCGTACGCTGGGTATCTTGCAGATAAATATCACTGGAAATATCTTCATGTGGGGGCATGGAGTATAGTATTGTTTGGGCTTATGCTGTTACCATTGTATCCGGTGACCACAGCATTGATATTGGTTGGTTTTATTATCGCTTTAGGAAGACATCTGGTGTATGCCGTAGCTCAAAATGTGTTAGAAAAACATGATGTAGATCATAAAGAAGATGGGGCATTTGTGGCTCTTGGTTCTATGGTTATGAATATTGGATATGTGCTGGCACCCCTTGCTTGTGGGTATCTGTATGGACAATACGGATTCGAAATGACATTGTGGTTTGTAAGTATTTCTTGTGGATGAGTAGCTCTCTATATGATTCTTCAGACGTATTTCTTAGATAAACATGAGATTTAATCTCGTGTTTTTTATATATGTTTGTTATTCTCTTAGAGAATTATTATTTATAATATATACAATATGGAACTACTACACACAATTATTGATTATGTCCTCGCAACGGTTGGTGACTGGGGATATCTTGGTATATTTCTTCTTATGCTTCTGGAGAGTAGTTTCTTTCCCTTCCCTAGTGAAGTAGTAATGATCCCAGCTGGGTATCTTGCGTTTCAATGAGAAATGAGTCTGATGTTGGTACTGGCAGCAGGTATAGGAGGAAGTCTAATTGGAGCGTTAGTGAATTATTATGGGGCTATGTATTTAGGGCGTCCATTCTTACTCAAATTTGGAAAATACTTTTTTATCAAACCAGAGACGATTGAGAAAATGGAAGCTTTTTTCCAAAAACATGGAAGTGTTTCAACTTTTACTGGTCGGCTGATCCCTGTGGTTCGTCAATATATATCTCTGCCAGCAGGGTTATCGAAAATGAATGTAGGGTTGTTTTCTTTTTATACAGCTCTTGGGGCAGGTATTTGGGTGTTTATACTCGTAATGCTCGGGTATATACTCGGTGATAATCAAGATCTTATTGCACAATACATGAGAGAAATCCTCATGATATTATTTGCAGGGCTTGTACTTCTTCTTGGTTTTTATTATTGGATCTATGTACGTACAAAAAAAGAACTTTCGTAGTATGAAAGTTCTTTTTTGATATTTTATGTAAGCTGGAGTCTCCATTTGGTAATATACATTTGGATATCATCAAGGAAATTGACTAGATTTTGAAAATCTAAAAAATTAAATCCAAGGAAATTTGAGAGGAATGAGGATATAAGAAATACTATAAGTATTATAATGATCCCAGTAATGCTATTTCGGATAGTATGCAGTCCTCGTTCGAATACTTCCGTATCTCCACGGGAAGAAAGTATAAGAAGTGCTCCCCAAATGATAAATACTACAGCAGCTGTAGCAGCAGCAATGAGAATAAGAGGGAACAAGATATTTATAATATCAGTAAAACTAATATCTATATGGGGAAAATGAATCCCAACAGGGTTATTAACTTGAATGTTCATGGTCAGAAATTTCTAACGAATAAAAAGATTGTGGGTATTGTAATTCTAATAATTTTCTCAAAGAACGAATAGCAATACCACGAGGTCCAATGATTTTCTTTGTATCATCAGGGTGACAGTGAAGAATAAGAGTTTCTTTATTGGTTTTACCCATTTCTTTGGAGAAGTGAATATCTTCGGGATACTGAATGATATCCAGATAATAATTTTTAATAAGACGTTCCATAGAAAGAAGAAAGTAAAATAAGTAGATATACTCTATCAAATACTTGATTCTTGTGCAAATAAGTCGTTATAATAGCAGCAACTATTTTTTAATATAGATCTATGTATATAGCTTCTCAAAATATTATTGATTTTCCAGGATTTGATGTATACAAATCACTGATACAGACATCTGTGAAAGGTCTGTCAGAAAAGAGACAGAGTCAAACAGTTGGATTTTTGGATCTTACAGAGGATATTATGCAGGTAGAGGCAATTAATGATTTTGTTGGTAAGACGCAAGATCAATACGATACAGTGATTGTTTTTGGAGTGGGAGGTTCTGCTTTGGGAGCTCGTGCTTTTCTTCAGGCGTACCATGGTATGTATTGGAACTCTCTTTCTTCAGACCAGAGGGGAGGCCTGGCACAGTTATATATTATAGACAACGTAGATAGTGGAGAGGTGCATCAGCTTTTACAGACTATAGATTTGGGTCGTACTCTGATCAATATCGTATCCAAATCAGGAGGAACTCTAGAGACATCATTGCAATCAGCCTACATTATAGAACAGATGAAAAAATCTGGCATCTCAGATGTATCTCAGCATGTGGTTGTAACTACAGGAAAAGAAACTCCAATGGAAACGTATGCACAACAAAATAATTTTCCAGTATTTTATATTCCAGAAAATGTGTGAGGGAGATTTTCTGTTTTGACACCAGTTGCTTTGCTTCCACTGGCATTTGTAGGTATAGATCTAAAAGAAGTATTTCATGGTTATCAGATATCTCAATCTTGTTGTATTTCATCAGATATAGATCAGAACCGAGCTTTGCAGTTAGCAATATATCAATACTATCTCGCACAAGAAAAACATCTTCCGATGACAGTCATGATGACCTATGGGACAGAGATTTCAGCTTTGGGAGATTGGTATGCTCAGCTTTTAGGAGAAAGTATAGGAAAAGAAGGCTATGGTATCACACCTATTCCTGCAACAGGAACAACCGATCAGCATTCTCAGCTTCAGCTGTACCAACAAGGTCCAGATGACAAATCATATATATTTATCGGAGTAGATGAATCGAAAAAAGATATTCAATTTGACTCTACCGATAATGAAAACTGGAAATACCTAGAAAATGTATGCTTTCATACAGCTATAACAGCTGCACAAAAATGAACACAATATGCTCTCATAGATGCTCAGCGAAATGTGATTCAGTTACAATTACAACAACAGAGTATTCAAGAAATAGTAGATTTCTTTCTCGTGTTTGAGACCCAAGTCGCATTGCTCGGAGAGATGTATCAGATCAATGCTTTCGATCAACCAGGAGTAGAATTTAGCAAAATTTATACTAAACAAATTATTACCAATGAAAATTCGTAAATGTATTATACCAGCAGCAGGGATGGGGACACGGTTTCTTCCGGCTACCAAAGCTCAGCCAAAAGAAATGTTGTCGATTGTCGACAAGCCAGTGATTCAATACCTGGTAGAAGAAGCAGTTGCCGCTGGGATTGAAGATATTATCATTGTAACCAGTCAGACAAAACGTGCGATCGAAGATCACTTTGATTCGAACTTCGAACTGGAATATCGTTTAGAACAAAAAGGAAAAGACAAAGCGCTTGCAACGGTAAAAGATATAAGCCAAATGGCAAATATTGCATATGTACGCCAAACATCTCCTCGCGGTGATGGTGATGCACTCCTTCGTGCGCGTTCATTTATTGGAGATGAGCCATTTTTGGTACTCTTTGGTGACGATCTTATTCGTGGGGATGTCCCAGCAAGTACGCAGCTTATTCAAGAGTTTTCAAAACGGAATGCTCCGATCATTGGTATCGAAAAAGTACAAGATGAACAGGTGTCATCCTATGGGATTCTCGAGGCGGGGAGTTCTCATGGTCTTGTGCACGAAGCAAAAAATATTTTGGAAAAACCATCCGCTGATCAAACGGATTCACGCCTTGGTATTATTGGGAAATATGTACTTACCTCAGATGTGTTTGATTATCTCGAAAAACTCAACCCAGGAGGAGATGGAGAAATCCGGCTGGCAGATGCTTTTTCGGATATGTTGTCAGAAAAAACACTCTATGGGCTGCAGCTGCAAGGTCAGAGATACGATACAGGAGACAAACTGGGATTTCTCAAAGCTACCGTTGATTTTGCTCTTGATAATCCAGAGTTATCAGATGCTTTCCAAGATTTTCTTCAAACACGTGTGAAATAATTTATATATTACAAAAAATGAAACAGAATATTACTATCATAGCGGGAGGAAACGGGAACTCAGCACTGATAAAAGCACTGCACAATTATAATAAAGAACACCAGTCATTTTCTCAGATCAACTCTATCGTATGTATGTCAGATGACGGTCGTAGTACAGGACGTCTCATGCAGCTCTATCAAGAAAAATGAAAAATACTTCCTCCTCCAGGAGATGTTCGTCGTTGTCTTATGGCTCTGAGCTCCTCTTCTCATAAATCACAGCTGAGTCGTATATGGGAATATCGTTTTATAGAAACAGATGGCGATATATCTGATTACAATATGGGACAGTTTCTAGAAAAGATCACAGGGCTTTCTCTCCAGATGATCGAACAAAAATATCAATTTCAAAAGAAGTTATCAGTAGATTTGTATAATCATAAATTGGCTGTATCAGATAACTTGGAAGGTCATGGATTTGGAAATTTTTTTATGATTGCACTCTGGGAGATCTTTGAATATGACTATCCACGCATGGTAGAGCTTCTTCATGAGTATTTGGAAGTGAGCGAAGGGAAGGTGTACCCAGTTACTTATGATGAAGCTCGCATATATGCTGAGCTCCAAAATGGAGAGAAAATCATGACACAAGCAGATATTACTGTTCCCAAGAAATATCATTATGTTCCTATACAACATCTTGGGTTTCATGATCACTGTAGTAGTCCAAGACTCAACCAAGATATAGAAGCAGTAATAGCAGATTCAGATATTATTATATTTGGTCCAGGAGATCTGTATACCTCTACTATTCCGAATCTTCTTTTTCCATCTCTCAGGCAGATGATATCCAAAAGCAAAGCCAACAAAACGTTGGTAGTGAATATCACGAACAAAGGAGGGGAAGCACCGAATTATTCAGTGAAAGATTTTGTCCATACTATCGAAAAATATCTCGATCCTGCAGGTATCGATATAGTAATAGCGAATAATTTTGTAGAAGCTGATGACCCAGAGTTGATAGATGCGATGAAACAAAAAACATTTTGAGGAGATTTTATTCTTGCTCTTCTCGAAGACCGTCAGTATCTCCGGGACAAAAAAGTCACACTTTTAGAAGAAAATCTATTTAATGATAGTAATTATACTATCTATAATATGCCAAAGCTCGCACAGCTTATAGCAGAGCGAGTTGGGAAATAATGAAGGTTTTTGCTTATATACTCATAAAATTATCTCTTTCTTATGATAGCTACTATTGAAAAATTACTTACCGATACTCTTGCTAATATCGAGCAAGTAGGTACCTTGGATCAGCTCAAAGAATTAGAAGTTGATGTTCTTGGTCGAAAAGGTCAGCTCACAGAAATCCTCAAAGGGATCAAAGACCTCTCTCCAGAGGAAAAAGGTACCGTTGGGAAGCGATCAAATGAAATAAAAGTTCAGATTATGCAGTCGATTCATGATCGATCGATACTTCTCACTCAGCAAGCTATCGAAGCACAAGTACAAAATGAAAAGATTGATGTGACTGAGCGTATCAAGAGCAAACATATAGCCTCATATCACCCAGTAACTTTGGTGGAAAAAGAACTCTGTGAACTAGCGACAGAGATGGGATTTTCTGTAGTAGACGGTCCAGAAGTCGAATCAGAGTGGTTCAACTTTGATGCACTCAATATTCCTGCTACACATCCTGCTCGTGATCTGCAAGACACATTCTTTATCAAAGGTATGGATGATGAGCAGAGAAAGCTTCTTCTTCGTACACAGACATCATCGGTACAGGTTCGAGCTATGCAGGATTTTAAACCTCCATTTGCGATTGTTGCCCCTGGTCGTGTATACCGAAATGAAGACCTCGATGCCAGTCACGAAGCAATGTTCAATCAATTCGAAGGAATGATGATTGGTGAAAATATCAGTATTGCTCATATGAAATCAGTACTCAATGAGATCCTTTCTCGTCTGTTCAAAAAAGATATCAAAACACGTCTTCGACCAAGCTTTTATCCTTTTGTAGAACCAGGAGTAGAGATGGATATTGAATGTTCTCTCTGTAAAGGAAAAGGATGTTCGGTATGTAAACATTCTGGTTGGGTAACATTTGTTGGGTGTGGAATGGTACATGCCAATGTTCTGGAGGCAGGAGGGATTGATCCAGAAAAACACTCAGGATTTGCCTTTGGGTTTGGAACAACACGTCTAGCAATGATGCGTTATGGTATCGATGATATTCGTTACCTAAACACCCCAAATGTACACTTCTTGAAACAGTTTAAAAAATAAACATATATTATAGTGGCTTCAATATTCAAAATTCAATGACCGTGTCAGCTGCAAGGAGAAGTAACAATCTCTGGAGATAAAAACACAGCCCTCAAGCTGATTCCTGCAACTCTTCTCACAAAAGAAGAAGTGGTACTTCATAATATACCAGATATTGGAGATGTTCGTGCTATGATTTCGATTTTGCAGTACCTTGGGGCACAAGTATCTTTTGAAAACAATACTCTCAAGGTAGAAAGTTCTCAGGCAGTGTATAAACCTCTTCCTGCTGAAATAGCTTCTAAGATCCGTGGGTCTTTGCTTTTTGCAGGTCCAATGTTGGTGCGTTTTGGGAAATGTGAACTTCCATATCCAGGAGGATGTGTCATAGGAAAGCGTCCAATAGACTCTCATCTCTATGGTTTTGAAGCTCTTGGTGTTGTAGTAGATCATACAGATACCTGTATTCGATTGACTGTGCCAAAAGGAGGAATGAAAGGGAATCTCATCCGAATGAGAGAGCTTTCAGTAACTGCAACAGAAAATGTTCTTATGGCAGCAGTATGAGCAAAAGGAGAAACAGAAATGAGGCTCTGTGCTCGCGAACCAAGTGTAGCAGATATGGTAACTTTCCTTCGCAAAATGGGAGGCGAGATCAAATGACGTGGAGCATCTACCATGACTATACAAGGGAAATCCTCTTACAGTTCTTGTGAACATACAATTATTCCAGATCGTATCGAAGCAGGAACGTTTATTGCTGCAGCACTGGCAACATCTGGAGAGGTGACTATCAAAAACATCAATCCAAAACATATGGATGCGGTATGGGTACGTCTGGATGAAATGGGAGCCAAGTATACACTTTCAAAGACATCAGTAACGATATCAGGAACTCAGAATCTCAAATCTATTTCCAAATTAGACACTCGAACATATCCAGGGTTTCCAACAGATTTGCAGCAGCCATTTGCAGTCCCACTTCTGACAGCTCAGGGATCATCTCGTATTTTTGAAACCATGTTCGAAGGACGATTTGATTATCTCTACGAACTACAAAACATGAAGGCAAAAGTCGAAGTGCTCAATCCACATCAAGCAGTAATCCAAGGTTCTGCTTCACTGGTAGGAGCATCGGTATCTTCTTGTGACCTGAGAGCAGGAGGAACACTTGTGTTAGCTGCTTTGATAGCCAAATGAGAAACAATTATTCATAATATCAACTATATAGATAGAGGGTATGAATCTTTTGAAAATAAGCTTAAAGGGCTTGGTGTAGATATCCAAAGAATGGAAATATAATAGGAGGGTGATGAAAGAATAATAAATTCATTGACTTTCATATTTTGTTTTGCTAATATTAGCCCGTCAATATCAGCAGCACATAATGCTGGAAAACAGAAACAGTATTCTATTTCTACTTGCATAAGCAAATCTCTCTCAATAGAGATAGAGTCTGTCATGTATTTCATCATATGATATTGAACAAAAACAGAGGCTTGATGTATACTTCGGTATACAGGGTCTCTTTTTTTATTTTTAGATTTTTTATGAACATATATATACATATACCATTTTGCACGAAGAAATGCGGATATTGCACTTTTGCTTCTGGAGAATACTCTATGAAGAGACAGAAACTGTATACGTCATTATTAGAAAATGAAATCACTCAACGAAAATCAGAATATGAAGATCAGGTAATAGATACTGTGTTTTTTGGAGGAGGGACCCCGAGTAAAATGGGCGTAGAGTTTTATCAGTGATTCTTAGGATTCATAAGAAATAATTTCACGTTATCTGATGACTGTGAAATAACGATAGAGATGAACCCAGAAGATGTTCATACAGATCTCATTCAATGATTATTGGAGGCAGGGGTTACTCGTTTTTCTATGTGAGTGCAGTCGTTTCAGCAAAAATATTTGGATATATTAGAAAGACAATCGACCCCTGATATTATAAAATGAGCATTACAATCACTCGCATCATTTCCCGATGCACATTGGTCTCTCGATCTTATGTTTGGGCTTCCCAATCAAACACTTGATGATTTTCGATCAGATTTAGAACAGGCTATAACGTACAAACCAGAACATATTTCTTGTTATCAGCTGACACTCGATCCTCAATCACCTCTCTTTGCCAAGTGGAGCAAGGAAGTGAAAGAAGATGTTGCTGTAGAAATGTATTCTCTGAGAAATAAAATGTTATCAGAGGCAGGGTATACTGGTTATGAAATATCCAATTTTGCGCAAGATTCTCAGTCTCAGTCAAAACATAATACTGATTTTTGGTTAGGGAAAGACTATCTTGGATTTGGTCTGGGAGCAGTGGGACAAGTTGGCAAAAAGATACGCAGTAATGCAAGCACATGGGAATGATATGTTTCGAGTGATTATGAAAGAGAGGTTCTTACTGATCAGGAGTATATTCTGTCATTCTTAGAAAGACGTTTCCGTTTGCTCAAAAGTCCTGTTACCATTTTTGATTTACAACCATTGAAAGGAAAAGTTCAGGAATCATTGAGAAAAGATATCTGGAATCGGCTGTATGACTATGCGCAATACTACCCTCAATACTATATTGTAGGGAAAAAGAGCATAGAATATATAGATTCATGATACTTGATGCACAACACACTGTTACACAACTTCGAAGAACTCTTATAAAACCGAAAAACAGGGCAAAAGCCCTGTTTTTTTTGCGCTATTTCTGTTATAATAACATATAAAATTGTTTTCCCTACTTTTCAAATAATATGAAATATTTTCAAGCGATTTTCGCTCTATTGGCTATAGTCTCTCTGCAGTCTTCTGTAGCATTAGCCGCATATAATTCTTCTGTATATATTCAAGGTCTTTCTTTGTCTGCCAGTGGGTCTGCTCTTTCAGGAGATTTGTTATCTCAAAAAGAAGTAGTATCAGACCTGGAATATATTATTCATGAAGAAGACCCTGTAACACAAACAGGGGTTATTTATGATTGGAGTTATTGTGATGGGGATGGTTGTAATGGAGGTCTTGGTACAGAAATTGAATGGAAAAGTACAGGATTCTCTGGGTCTGTATTGCCAGCAGGGGTACTCCAACCAGGCGAAGATGTGAAATTATTTCTCACTCCTTGGTATGCTACAGGGGGAGGAGTGTTTACAGGGGAAACGATCTCATCACAAAAATATACTATGCAAAGCACTACCGGTTTTGCCTGGAATGAAGTGATTGGGTATTTGTCGGTAGATAATACGTATTATGGGTCATATATTTATAATAATAAACTGGAAGGATATATTTGGTCGGAAAATGCGGGGTATGTGCATTTGAGTGGTTCTGGATATGGTATACAGTTAGTAGAAACATCAGATGATCATGTGTATATGTTTTCTGGTTCGGCATGGTCAGAGTATGTTGGATATATTCATTTTGAAGACTGGTCTCAATATGATGGTATTGATGCAACAGATTTCAATAATAATAAGAGTTTTGCGTATGTAGATCAGAATGGGAATATTCAAGGGTATGGATATTCTGATTATATTGGGTATGTATCATTTGATCATAACCATATTTCTGATCTTGAATACCAAGCAACCACTACATTTCGTCCCAATCATCCGCCAACATTAGCAGAAGGAAATATTCAGGTACTGTCAGAAGGGGATGATATTGAAAGTATTGGGCATGTGTATTACGACTCAGATATTTCAATTGAAATTATAGGTCTTTCACAGTTGGATCTTGATGGAGATACAGTAGAGTATGTGTATCAGTGGAAGACCAACAACGATATTACACTTGCTTCGTGACAGGGAGATTCGTATAAAGAGCTGAATCTTAATAATTATCAAGATTTTGAAAAAGGAGATCTTATCTCTGTTTCAGTTTATGGTACAGATGGATTTCATGAGAGTCCCAAAATAACGAAGCAATTTATTGTAGAAAATAAACCTCCTAGTATTAGTTCGGTAAATTATTGGATTGCACCATCTATTCCACGTGATGAATCAGATATTTATATTGGTTCAGTTTCGGGGTTATATGATGTCGAATGAGATTTACTTCTTGATCCAGTAGATATTACTTGGATTATTACTGATTCGGGGTCATCAGTGTCAGAAGTACAAGGAACTACAGTCTTAAGTAACCTGGATACTCATATTGGGGATAAAGTAAAAGCGAAATTTCAGGTGTGTGAAGTGAATGATACAGATGTGTGCTCTGAATTTATAGAAACAAAAGAATTAGAAGTAGGGAATGAAAATACGCATCCCTATGTAGAAAATTTTGATTTTATTCAAGATTTGTACAATACAGATGAAGATATTTCATTGGTATATGATTTTCGAGATATCAATCTGGATAATATAGAAGACGAGGATCAAAGAAAAATTACATTTTATAAGAAGTCATCAGGGGACCCTTCGTATCAAGAAGTGTTTTCTGGATCAAGCATTATTCTTCCTTCATCATATACACAGAAATGAGATCGACTGTACGCTACTATTCAAGTAAAAGATTCTGGATCGACATTAAGTGGTTCAGTAAATAAACCACTGTATAGTGAAATCTATCAGACAGAATCAGTTACTATTTCAAATACAGCTCCTATCATTGGAGATATTGTTTTTCAGGCAGGAGATGTAGTATTTTCTGGATCCAATACGTTGCAAGAAATATATACAGATCAAAGTATTTCTATTGTAGATACTGGGTCAGTTATTGATATTGATGGAGATGACTTAGAATATATCTATTATGATTGGTATAGAAATGGAGATGAAATTGTTCATGCAGATACCAGTGGAGTATTATCTTCAGAAAATTATGTTCGTGGAGATAATATTTCAGTAGTAGTACGTGTATCAGATGGGATTGTGACTTCTGAAAAGATATTTGGGACATATTTCATTTTGAATACAGCTCCAGAAATTACTTCGTGTGATATTAATACATCTCGTATCGATGATTCTCAAATTATATTTTTAGATACCGACTATAATGATATAGATAATGATTATGTATTTCCTACATATCACTGGTATAAAAATGAAGTTCTTCTTTCTCAAGTGGATAATGTGTCAGAAATCAATATTTCAGAAATTGATCTGCAGAAAGGCGATACGCTCTCTGTTGATATGTTTGTAAATGATGGGGACCTATATAGCACAGGATACTCATGTTTGTATGAAGAATCTTCTGGATGATATGTTTATCAGAACACGGCTCCATATGCCAAATATGTGCAGCTTTTTCCTTATACCGCAAACCCTGGAGATATTTTATCAGCAAGTTATATATATAAGGATCCTGATTTAGATATAGAATGAGATACACAAGTACAGTGGTATAAAAATGATATCCTGTTGAGTGAAACAGGGGCCATTCTCGATACAACAGGATATTCTTTTATGGATGAAATCTATTTTACGTTGAAGGTATCAGATGGGGAAGATTTTTCGCCTTTGTATACTTCATCAAAGCTTATTCTTTCATCTATCAACCGTTCTCCAGTTGCTATACAGCCAGAGTTGATATATCAGGAAGGTTCTTTGTCGGTTCATTATAATTATATAGATCTCGATGCCGATACAGAGCAGGGGACACTGATATACTGGTATCAAAATGGGGAACTTATTCTTTCTGGATCAGATATTACGACACTTTCATCTGAGTACTATACACAAAATGATATTGTTTCTGCTAAAGTCATTGTTTCAGATGGACAGTATTTCGGGCAAGCGATAGAAACAGAATCTCTTTTTATACCAAATACCGTACCTTCTATTGATGGGGTATCGTTTAAAGAAACAGATATTACAGTGCAAGATACTATTGTAGCACAAGTATCAGGTTGGAATGATCAAGCAAATCTAGAGCAATGGTATCAATTTGATTGGTATGTGAACAATACACTGGTTGCAGATTTTCATGGGTCAGTGCTTTCATCATATTATTTTTCAAAAAACGATACAGTATTTGTTTCGGTAACTCCAAAAGATAATTATACTAAGGGCATTCCATATACTTCACAGATAATTGTTATTAAGGATTCCCCAGCAACGATAACATCCGTGGATATCCCGGCAACATCTTCAAATCTTGCAATCTTATATGCAGATATTTCCCAGATATCAGATTATGATAACGAAGGATCTTTTATTTCATATGAATGGGAATCTCAAAAAGGAGTAGATCTAGTAGAAACAGGTGCTGTTATTGATCTTTCAAATTACAATATAGAGATCAATGATGTAATTACTGTGTCTGTATCTATTGGTGATATATCAGTGAGTGATAGTACGATTATTGTTCGCTCGGTTCCTTTTGTACAGAATACAACATATTTGTATGAGGGATCTCCAATACAAGTGAATGAATCTATCTCTACTGGTCATACATTAAGCTTTGATTATGATTTTGTAGCTCAGTATTCTGGTTCAACTATCCAAAGTGGATCATCGATTATTTGGTATCATAATGGGGATCGTTTAGTAGCTGCAACAGATGATGAACTCGTGATTACTGATATTTTTAAAGAGGGTGATCTTATACGTGGATCATTTGTGGCTTGTGATACCAATGGCATGTGTAGCAACCGACAGTATTTACCATTTTTAGAAATAGGATCATCAAATAGTAGACCGTATGTTACAGAGTATGAACTTATTCAAAGTGGTTCTCTGATACTCATAGGTTCTGGGTCAGATATATTTACAGACATATCAGATCTCGTAATAGATGATGATGCAGGAGATGTTACTCAGTCATCCATATATTGGTATAAAAACAGTGACCGTTTGTATCAGTATGATAATACTTTCTCTCTTTCAGGTTCAATTGTAGAACCTTATAAAGAGTATTCTCTTCGGATTGATCCTTTTGATGGGAAAGAAAGAGGAGGGATTCAATTTTCTGATTCGATACGTTATATTCCTACAGGAGCAACATTCTCTGGAGTATCGGTATATCAACAAACAGAAGATAGTACCATACTTACTGATTCTCAACTGATTACACAATACCCAGTATATATTTCGCTCGGTGATTTGGATAATCCTGATGATTTAACCCTAAATTATTCGATAGATTGGTATCAAGACTCAGGGAGTGGCTATCAGGTTATTCCATCTGCTCATGGTCTATTTCAGCTTCCTTCATCATACCTTGATAAAAGTATGAGTGGATACAAAGTAGAAGTGACAGTATCAGATACTATTTATCCAGAAGTTGTTCAAGAAAAGGAGTTTGTAATACAAAATACAGCACCAAGTTTTAGCTCATTTGAATTAACCCCAGAGGTAGCGTATAAAGATTCTATTCTTTCTTATACCTCTTCAGATATTACAGATCTTGATATAAGCGATACCCTAGTTCTTGAAATAGAATGGTTTCATAATGATATTTTAAGTTCGACTGGAACAAGTTTTTCATCTACGGGATTGTCAGTAGGGGATCATATTGAAGCCTCTCTTATGTATAGTGATGGTACAGCTACATCTTCTACAGTAGTGAAAGATATCTATATTCAGAATAAAGCATCTTATTTTTCTGGAACTTTGATTCCGCAGTTTAGTTCTACAGGAGTATATACCGATACCGTTCTTTCT
>JAYELJ010000054.1:0-15440 GCA_034717395.1 Patescibacteria group bacterium | reverse complement strand
AAATCAATTTCTTTCTTTTCATAGATAGGAACATCCATATCAAACACATACACCATCTTTTCTTTCATAGAATCCTGAGATTTCAACTGATCGCCTCTTACATATATAGCTGATTCTATTTTACAGATAGGAAAAGCAAACGAACGCTTTTCTCCCAATCCTGGAACAGAAAAGGTGACCAAACAAATATTTTCATATTCATCAATCCTGTCTGAAAAACTTACCTCTGGAGGTAAATGTCTATTTTCAGATTTTTTAGTTGGTATAGCTATTTTTTTTTCTCTGTTTCTTGCTCGTATATCTACTTTTCTTTGAGAAAGCCAAGCATCCAAATCTACCAAAGCACGAGGGCTTTGACCTGGATATATCATCCCAAGCTGACACGAATGATCAGATTTGTGACGAATCTCTGCTTCCTCAGAATCTATTTTGATCACCCCATCTGGTATCTTTGCCATATTGATAGCATAGAGTGTATCAGGGTTCCTCAATGTATAGAAAGTAAGATATTGTTGTTCACCTCTTAGGTGTGCCTCTGTCATTTGCTTTGACTGGTCTATATCATTATTCATCTATAATCCTTTTATGATTCTGGAAATCTTTCAGATTTCATACTATCGACAATGATCACCCAACTATCCATCTGCAATGAATAAAACAGCGATGAAGCATCAACCAAATCAGACAGTTTCGCAGAATACATAGCTGTCCGAGCGACAAAAAATGTATTACCAAGTAACTTCTGAGCTTCTAAAACCACTTCAAAATGTCTTTGATGGCTTGCTTTATCTTCATCTTCTGCCCTATCTCGCAAAATTGAATAATACTGAGCAACAGGAACCAGTACTTCTGCTATATCAGCAAACAAAATACCTTTTGCAAACAGCTCCTGTTCTACAATTTCAATATCTTCTGCTTCAAATAAACTACGAAGAAGATACTCTAAACCACAGGATGTAATAGCCAATACCACCTCTTCTATATGTTGATACAGTTCATCATGCTGAAACTGATTTGCATCAGAATCCCACAAGTTAAGATCAAACTGAAGAAACTCTTTTCCTAATACTTTGTGATAAGATTCAATGATTTCAGGCTTAGAATCTGATGATACTGACCTTACCTGTTCGCCAATCCATAGATATATCTCTTTTAATAACACCTCTTCTTTTTTTACAAATCGAGGATCAAAAAGATACACTTTAGATAACAAAGACCAAATATTATTTAATAATTTAATCATCTGAGTAAGACCATCTGTATCCAAATCATCAACCTGTTTATTCTTCTTCTGTTTTATTAATTTTTTTTGCATCTGTTTTAGATGCTTTATCAAATGGGACGATTTTGATCTTAAATCCTTTTCGTTTCCATACAAATACAGCATTACAGAATCAAACAGCAATCGCTGAGTTTCTGATAATGATCTATGTATTCTTTCATAGTTCATAAAACGTAAGTAACCAGATGTTACTGTGCTCTGGTAAACCCGAAACAGATTTAAGATCTCAGTAAAAAGCAACCAAAATTGGGCATCCTTATCGGTTATATCATCCAATGATCCATAAGAATCTATTTGTTCTTTCACTTGAGAGATATACTCCTCAAGACCTAGCATTTTATTATTCCGCATCACTATCTCCTTTCGTTTGTGATTTCTCTTATTCTTTCAACAACACAACTGTCATCGAATAAGATTTTAGAAGTTTATACGAAAATAGGCAAATGATATATAAATAATCATTTGCCTATCATAACAAAATATCTTATAAAACTAAACTATTTCTTTGGCAGATATAACTTTACCTTCTAAATCTTGTCTTGATTTTAGCTCTATACCTCATACAGACAATGTTTTTCCAGACAAAACAATTCTATGTGGAATACCAAGAAGATCAGCATCTCCAAACTTTTGACCAGGAGAAACTTTCCTTCTGTCATCATACAATACTGAAACACCTCGTGATTTCAATTCATCATATAATTTCTCACCTTCTTCATCACTTCCAATAGATACCAAGTAGTATTTATATGGAGCAATAGACTCTGGCCATACAATACCTTTTTCATCATTGAGTACTTCGACAATAGTCCCCATTACTCGAGAAATCCCTATTCCGTAACATCCCATTTGTACAAGCTCTTTTTTTCCTTCGACTGTTGTATAGTGAAGATCAAAACTTTCTGAAAATTTTGTACCAAGCTTAAATATATTCCCAACTTCTGCCGAGACCGCAACTGTAATATCTTGAGCACAACGAGGGCAAGAATCCCCTGTTTTCCAGCTTTCATTTACTTCTACATTCTCTGCCCAACGACAAGCAGGACAAAAAGCTGTAGTATCTTCTCCTGCTGGAGTAATGGTTTGAAATTCATCACTGTAGTTTTTTGTAAATGCTCCACCAAGAGCTGTAGTACGATAAGTCTGAGCACTAATACCAAGACGATCAAATACTCGATTATAAGCTACAATAGCTTTTTCATAGAATGTATTCAGATCTTCTTCATCTGTATGAAATGAATATAAATCTTTCATCAGAAACTCACGACCACGCATAATACCTGATTTAGCACGGGATTCATTTCGAAATTTTGTCTGAATTTGGTATGGGTATACAGGAAGATCTTTATAACTTTGAACACATTCTTTAGCCAGTGGTGTGATCACTTCCTCGTGAGTAGACCCCAGAACATGCAACATATTCCCTGCTCCTTCTGTAGTAAAATTCACATCTACCGTATCATAACGTCCCGTCGTATCCCATAAAGACTTTGGTTGCAAAGCAGGAAGAGATATTTCTGATCCACCAATAGCATCCATTTCTTCTCGTACAATATTTGAAATATTTTGCGTCACACGATTCCCCAGATGTAGGTAGCTATAAACACCTGCTTGTAATTTATTTACATACCCAGCTTTTATCAAAAGCTCTGCATTCCTACTATCGTTATCAGAAGGAATTTCTTTTTTTGTTTTTGAAAATAAAAGAGAAACACGCATAGCGAATTGTTTATATTATATAGTAGACCCAGTTACAACAGATCCTGTTGCTTCCTTTGTATATTTTTCAATAATTTCTTCAATTGTCGGTTCAGAATCCTCCGATTCTTCATCGGAAGCTTCTTCCATTTTTATTTCTTTTTTAATCTCTTCTGTCTCTTCGATTTCTGTTACTGGTGTAGCGTATTGAATATCTTGAAAATTATCAGAAGCAAATGGGTTGATCAAAACAAGAATTAAAGCAATAAGAGGGAATACAACCATAGGAAGGTATGCTCGCACCCCTGCTCTATGAATAACCTCATGAATCGTATACGCCCAATAAGCAATTGCTGTTAGTAATAGAAGGTCCACACTCACATAGAACAATATATGCTCTACTGGTGTACATACCATAGCACACACTTCTTGTGGTTTCCAGAAATCAAAACCAATAGGATTGATAAAGCTCTGTAAAGCACAAGGTGACCCACAAAGGTCTTTCATAAAAAAGTGAGCATAAGTAAGAGTAAGTGTTTCCACTCCCATCGCAGCAAGAAAAATAATATGAGGCATATCTATAATAAATAATAATATAATTTTGTAACAGTATTATTATTCCTCTGATCCAAAATTACAATCAAAAAAAGAAAGAAACTCTTGCGTATTCTTTCAAGATGATATAGAATCCCTCCCGAAGTTAATTAACGCGGGATAGAGCAGTTGGCAGCTCGTCGGGCTCATAACCCGAAGGTCGCTGGTTCAAGTCCAGCTCCCGCAACCAAACTTGCAACATGGTTACAGAGAGTTATTCTTTGAGATATCATACTCAAGAAAGCTCTTCTATAGACACAAAAAGCACTAAATCAAAAGATTTGGTGCTTTTTTTATTACATAAAAAAGAGATAAGATATAATCTTATCTCTTATAGTAAGGCTAAAATTAACCTCCTCCGCAGCCACCTCCACATGAACTTCCACAATTAGAACCACATCCGCTTCCACAACTAGGTTTTTTATCATCATCAGGATCGCTTCCACATAACGATTGATTGTCATATCCCAAGTAAGAATCAATCACAGAAATCAAAGGTGTATTTTTATTATCCCATATATTTCCCTGATATGGTTTAGATTTTCTTAATTCATGAACTTGAATTGATTGATCATCAAAATTTGCATCATAAGTTAAAAGCTTTTCACCTTCCTCTTCAAAGTAAGGTAGGTGATGAAGCATATGACTGAATGCTTTATCGCAAAAATTTGCATAATCCCGAGTATGAAGAATATGGGAATGCCATAGTTCATCTACCACCTGTGATTTCATAGAAGTTATAAGACTATCTTTTTGCATCAAATTCACATGATATAAAAATCTTTCAAAGCTTCTTCAACTAAGAGATATTCTTGCTCTATCTTTTCTATATCGTACATACCTGTTTTCTGACGAATCTGTTCAAAAATTTTATTTTTTACACTTCCTGAGAATTCATATCCGCAAATAAAATTAATTGCATTTTGACTTGTTTGGTTCACTTCTTTCATATCTTTCTCCTTTATTGAAAAATCTTATTTATCCTATAAGAGATAAAGAGATAAAGAGATATGTCAATATATATTGGCTCAAAAGCACCCACTTATTTCTTTTACTTGACTAGTCTATTGCGTAGGAAAGTGCTAAATCATTATCCACACGATAACTCCCATCCATAAGGTACAAAAAATCACCAGAAAGATCTGTTTTTTCTAGTCATTTATTTTTTTCAATAATGCGAAACGGATTGATTCTATATTGCATAACTACTTTCTGGTAAATGTAATAACATTGGTAAGATTTCTTCCTGGAGTATAAATAGTAGATCCTTCGACAGAAAGAGATCTAGATCATCCAGAATCGAGCTGAAAAGCATTATATGCTCCAGATTCGAGAAGTGCCTGAGCAAGATCTTGCGCATCCCCTACTACACTTTTATAGATAATACGAGAAGCATCCTGATTAAGACCTATCCCATGCCGAGCAGACACAACAGAAAACTTCTTATCATTGGATGTATGAATAGTAAAAATATCCGTATTAACCTCCCCTTCTATCAGCAAAGCTGGGTAGTTTGATAGAGCATTCCAGATATTTTCACTCTCAACCCATTCTCTCACAGGACTATAGTACGAATATCACCCATCCTGATCCTGAGCAATCATCCCCCCATTTCCAAAAGCAGACTCCCAACCATAGACGGATACGAGCTCTCAGTTCTGTACAATATCCGCTCATACAGTATGCCAATTATTTCCATCTAATGATTGAGAATAAGCTTCAAAATACCCTCCATTGATTATCACATCTGCATCCAATCTTTTTTGAAAAGAAGAGAAACTTTCTGCTTGAGACTCCATAGGACAATGTGTTGTTTTTTTACATTCCTCTCCCTCTTTTACTCTGTATATATTATTTCCCAGTACTATTTCCATATCATAGTATCGAGTATCCAGTAGCATGGTAGCATCGTTTCCATTATAGGAAAATTCCATTGGAAGTGTGTTTTCAATACCTCTCTCTTGTATCACTGGAATAGCTTTCGATAATACATACTGACCATAGGTCTGAGACCCTATCATCTTTCCTGTTTTGTGTGCCAATACCCGAGCAAGCATTTCAGCAAATATTCCTCTCGTAATAGTCTGATCATAGTATTCTACCTCCTGAGGAAGGATTTTATCAGCATTGGCAGCGGCTATATATTTTTCGTACCACTGACCACCCATATCATACGGATCTATTTCGTATTTATAGCTTTGCATAAGAATTTTCACCCCTTCTACAAAGTTCACTTCTTGTGACGGACGAAATGTCTCATTGTTATAACCAGATACAATTCCTTGTTCTTTAGCAAAACATACATAATCCGAAAACCACTGATCCTCAAAAACATCCTCAAAACAACGCTGTTCTCCTTTTCCAATATAGTAATTTTCTGCATATTTTGAAACCACTATCATCTTCAGAAACTCTGCTCTATTGAGTGTATTTTCTGGAAGAAACCTCCTATCACCATATCCACGAATAATTGATTCATCCTGTAACAAATCGATAGCCAAAGAATATCGATGATCAACCGTATCCAAAAACCCCGCCTCTGATGGAGCTGGATAACTAGACATAAAAACAGAGGCTAGCAATATCATCAATGCTACTGGAATCTTATATACGGACATAGAGATACAGAAATAATCTTATAAAATATTCTACTAATAGAATAGAAGAATACAAAAGAAGAATCAAAAATAAAATTCTCAAAAAAAATAATGCAAAACAAGACCCGTAAGCATCAAAGCTCACGGGTTTTTTGTAAGGAGTTCACCGAAATATTGTTTGCGACAATGGCTACTAAATATAGGTGAGGGAGTTTTTAAATAACACGGCCAAGTATTGGGATCTTATACGGTTGTCCTCCGCTTAGAGATCATGACAATCAAGTAAACAAATCTACCTGGCCAATCACCCCGTTCTCCGAAAGGTTTTTAACGCCCCTCAAAGTATAGTTCAATACCTCGAAATATCATTTGAATCGAACACCTTGTTTCTCTTTAAGTGTTCATAGTATTATATCAATCTGAATCTATTTACGCAACTATTATAGCTTGTTGTATTCTTTAGATATCGGATAATATTTCAAACACCCTTTATTTATCGGACAAATAAACAAACACTCTTTGTAAAATTACCGCAATTTCTGCTCTGGATATATTGCGATCTGGTTGAAAAGTTCCAGTAATATCTCCGGTTGTATATCCTCAAACAATACCTTTTATGTAAAAATATTCGATATGCGGTCTATACCAGGCAAACTCGGACACATCAGTAAAACTACTTCCCATGATATTTTGAAATACAGGATCGTCAGAAAAATCAAAAGATTCTACAATAATCTTCACTGCTTGAGCCCGAGTAATAGAATTATTAGGATAAAAATACGCTTTCGATCCATCTATAATATCATACAGTGGAGCTGAATTTACGTAAGAATAATACCAGTATTCTGAATCTATATCTTCAAAATAAGAAAGAGTATTGGTTATTGTTTCTCTACCTGATGCTACAAAAGCCATTTTGAGAAGCTCTGCTCGGGTAGCAGGATGATCTGGTAAGAACATACCTTCGTATGGACCCGAGCTATAGCCCTTCACAATAGATTTTTCTACAAGAAGATCTATAGCCTCCCTTCCCCAGTGATCTGCTGTATCAGAAAACAATGATTTTACTCAATCATCCTGAGTACTTTCTTCTGTAATACTCAAAAACGGTCCATAGTAACCAATCCCACCTCATCATGAATTGTTAGTAACTCATTCATCTATAGATATTTCTGTTGTTTCTTGCTCTGGTTGTGTTTCTTGCTCTGGTTGTGTTTCTTGTTCTAGTTGTGTTTCTTGCTCTGGTTGTGTTTCTTGTTCTGGTTGTGTTTCTTGTTCTGGTTGTGTTTCTTGCTCTGGTTGTGTTTCTTGCTCTATGGGCTGTATAGCTTCTGGTATATCTATAACAGGATCTGTCAGTAAATGAACATTGATATCATAACGACAAGACTCTCCTGCTACAAACTGAATATCCGTTGTGTTTTTCGAACAGTCAGGACGCAATACATTATCCGAAACAACATCTCCAAAATCTACCTGGTAATAACTATCCCCTTCTTTCATAACAATGTTCCCAATACGATCAAACGAATCAAATACAAAATCATGATCAAAAAACTCTGTACCATATTGTCCTTGCAATACAGTTGATCCAGTATTAATCAGATCCCCTGATCCATCAAAAAAATAGAGTATAGCTCCAGGATCCACATTCGCATGATCATGCTTAAGAGTTCACCATATAACCATCGTATTCTCTTCTGCCGATACAAAAGGAATAGAAACAGATATCGATATAAAAAGTGAGAGTGCAATAATACGCATGATTTTCAAAAGGGAATAGTTGTAAATTATTGTTGAAAGGAGTATAAATGAAAGCGTAAAAAGTTAAAAGTCTATAAAATTAAAAGTTTTCGCATGCGTTGTAATCTTCTTCATATTGGTGCTGACGAACTCCACTACGAAATTCGTGCTATTGTTGATTTTGCCGAAACGATACAAAAAGAAACGGGACAGAAAATTATCATGGAAAATATCGGAGATCCGATAGCTGCCGGAGAAACAATTCCTCAATGGATGAAAGATATCGTTATGTCTCACTACCAAGAGGATGAAAGTTATGGATATTCTCCCAGCAAAGGGTTACTAGAAACTCGACAGTTCCTTGCCAATGCACATCCAAAGAAAAAAGCAGATGATATTATCTTTTTCAATGGACTCTGAGAAGCTATCAACAAGCTCTATACTAACCTTCGAAAAGAAACGCGAATCATAGGACCCAACCCTGCCTATTCTACACATTCTTCTGCTGAAGCAGCTCATGCAGGATCTCCTCATATCACCTATCGGCTCAACCCGAGAGATGGATGGAATCCAGATATCCACGAACTTCGAAACAAAGTAAAATACAATCCAAATATTGGAGGTATACTTGTCGTCAACCCGGACAACCCAACAGGAGCTGTTTTTAGAAAAGAAATTCTCGAAGAAATAGTTGCTATTGCCAGAGAATTCGATACTTTTGTAATATTCGATGAAATCTATAGCAATATGATCTTTGATGAAAGAGACCGTGTAGAACTTGCTGATATTATTGGTGATGTTCCCGGGATTGCCATGAAAGGTATGTCCAAAGAAATGCCTTGGCCAGGAGGTCGTTGTGGTTGGATAGAGATATACAACAAAGAAGCTGATACGAACTTTTCCAAATATATCGACTCTATCGTGAATGCTAAGATGCTGGAAGTTTGCTCCACTACCCACCCACAAAAAGTCCTACCGACTTTGTATTCAGATGTTCGTTTCGATCAATATCTTTCACAAAGAAAAGACAAATACCAACTCCGTGCAGATCGAGCAATAGAGATACTTTCAGATAATCCATATATCAATGTAGTAAAACCAAAAGGATCTTTCTACCTGACTATCACTTTTAGCGAACAATGGGAAAAAGATAATAACCTGGTTATACCACAGTCAGTACAAGATCTTGTAATAGCAAAAACACAAGGTGCTCGGGAAGACAAACGATTTGTCTATCAACTGATTGCTAATAAAGGTATCTGCTGCGTACCTCTATCTGAATTCAATTCTGATTACGATGGAATACGACTTACCCTTCTACAAGAAGACCTAGAAATATTTGAAAACACCCTCCATACTATTAGCCAAACTATATATGAATACCACGGAAAACAATAACACCCACAGTGAACCTTCCCCTCTTATAGTCTATTGTAAAGATTGCAAAGAAATTATCGAAACCAAGCTCGATACTATCAATGAAAAATACAATGATATACAGTGTCCGAATAACGAAAAACATTCGGTACTCATCATGACCAAAAATGCTTTTGAGAATTATAAAAAAAGACCAAACTTTTAATATACAAATGTCTGATTTATGAAATATTCTATCAACCCACTTACTACTGAAATCCTAGATCAACAATTCGATAGCTTTATTCAAACACTCGAAAACCTCAAAGACACAGGAAACCCAGATAAAGATCGCATCCTTGAGCTTTTCCGATATACGCAACACGACTCACAATACTTCGTAGCACAAAAAGATAACGGAGAAATTATCGGAACTATCAAAACTATTATCGAACCAAAACTCATACGCTGAGGAGTATTTGCAGGGAAAATAGAAGATGTATCAGTCCGAGAAGGATATGAAGGAATGAAGATAGGTTCAGCACTCATGGAGGCTGCTCTACAATATTGCAAAGAAAAAGAAGTATATAAAATAACCCTTACTGCCAAAGAAAAAGTTGTCGGGTTTTATGAAAAATATGGATTTGAGAGATACTCTATCAATATGAAAAAATATTGTAAATAATTATCCAAAGTTATACAATACACATACATTGTATAACTTTTTTATATAAAAACATTATGACTACTACATTCGCTATCCGAACTGATGAGAAACTCAAAAATGATTTTAATGAGTTTGCAAAAAGCATCGGAACAACAGCATCAGAGCTTGTTCGTATGCTTATGATCAAAACTCTTCGTGAACGAAAAATTGAATTTTCTGGGAAAACAGAGAATGGATTCACCCCTGAATATGAACAGTATCTTCTTGATATTGCAAAGAATAATGAAGTTTTTGAAATGGGATCAAAGCCAGAAGATATTACACAATTCTTTGAAAAAAATATCTATTCTCAATCATAAATACATAACTTCATGAAAATACTCTATAAAAAATCTTTTCATAAGAAATTATTAAAGCTACCAAAAACAATACAAAAAAAAGCAGAGTGAGCTCTGATTGTACTTCAAGGAGACCCTTATAACCCTCAGCTCAACAGACATAAACTCAAAGGAAAGATGAAACAGTATGAATCAATAAATATAACTGGAGATTATCGTATTATATTTCACGAAACACAAAAAGGTATAGAGATATTGTGTATAGATATTGGATCTCACTCGGAACTCTACTAATTTTTTTTTACAAATGTCAAAAAAACAATATATCTGTCAAAATTGCGGAGGTATACAAAGTAAATGGATGGGGAAATGTCCAGACTGTAATGAATGGAATACTTTCCAGGAAGAAATAGTATCGGATGGAAAAAATAAAATGAGCCAATCTACAAAGAAACGCTCACTCGATTCATTTGAGATAGCGCATCCAGGATCATCCGCTGTTCAAGATTTTGCTCGTACCCCTACTGGTATTGGAGAGTTTGATCGTGTACTTGGTGGCGGAATAGTAGCAGGGAGTTTTGTACTCCTTGGTGGAGACCCCGGTGTAGGAAAATCAACACTTATGCTTCAAGTAGCACAGACCTTTGCCAACACAGGGAAACAAGTCCTCTATATCTCTGGAGAAGAATCTCTCCAACAAATCCAACTCCGTGCACAGAGGCTCGATATCGTATCTAATAATATTTCTATCGTAGCAGAAAATAAACTCGAAGATATTATTGCTCTTGGGACTGCTCATACAGCAGATATGATTATCGTGGATTCGATACAAACCATATATTCTATAGAAGTAAGCTCATTTCCAGGTTCGGTCACACAAGTACGTACCTGTGCACAAAACCTGATGCAGTTTGCCAAACAAAGTGGAAAACCAGTATTTACTATTGGACATGTAACCAAAGAAGGAAACCTCGCCGGACCAAAACTCCTTGAACATCTGGTGGATACCGTACTCTACCTCGAAGGAGAACGCTACGAAAATTTTCGCGTGCTTCGTGGAGTCAAGAATCGTTTTGGATCAACCAGCGAAGTAGGAATATTCGCTATGGAATGAGAAGGAATGGTGGAACTCCTTAATCCATCTGCTCTCTTTCTCGAAGAAGGAGAGAATGAAAAAGAAGGTTCTGTTATCACAGCTGTCCTCGAAGGAAACCGTCCAATTATTCTCGAGATCCAAGCCCTTACCTCGTCAACAAGCTTTGGATACCCACAGCGTACTTCGAGTGGGATAGATAAAAACCGCCTTCAACTTTTAATAGCAGTACTCCAAAGACATACCAAAACCAAATTCGATAGCAAAGATGTCTATGCCAATATCATTGGAGGGATCAAAAGCAATGATCGTGCTACTGATCTGGCAGTGGCTCTTGCCCTTCTCAGCTCTGTAAAAAAATCAGTCATCAGTAATAAGACGCTCGCAATTGGTGAGATCGGTCTCTCTGGAGAAATTCGGAAAGTAATTCAGCTAGAAAAAAGAATAGAAGAAGCAGAAAAACTGGGGTTCGATACCGTGATAATTCCCAAAACAGGACTCAGCATCAAAAGTAAAATCAAAATAATAGAAATACGATCGGTGAAAGATCTATTGAATGTATTATAAAACTAAAATTATAAAAACCCTCAGCATATAAGCTGAGGGTTATTTGTTTTTTAATGTTTTTGTCTTTCGCCATACAAGATTATTTTCAAGAGTATCTTTTCCAATCCAAATAGTCCGAGAACAACCTAATGATCTTGGCACTATATCTATATATCTATCTCTAGAAATCTCCTCTGTTGTAAGCTTTTCATTTATTACCAAGCAGATATCCTTATCTGTTTGTAAATAATAAACAGATAACTCTTCATTAAAATCTGACGCTATCAGATAGTCAATGTAATCAACAAATATTGAAAATTTACTTTCTTTATCTATCCCAATGAGAGAGTAATTATAGTCACTACTTGATAATCCATGAGGACTCGCTCTATGAGACCCCTCAACCTTAATAATTGCATAGTTCCCTTTGAATTCATCATAATAAGAATCCGAAGAAGCGTACAATCCTGTTATCGTTATCAATATAACTAATAACCCCTTTACAAATACTTTCATTTCTCATTTCCCCTTTCGTATTTACTTACAAAAACATACACAATTAATCAGTCAAACGCAATTATTTTCTTGATTTTCTTTTCCTGGTAACATAGAATAGAAATAACATATTGATATAGTCGAATAATAAGCATTCTAGGATTATAGATTCTAGAATGCTTTCTTTTTGAGATAATATCGATATCCATTACAAATAATAACCCTAATATCTTATGTTAGATGCAAATATTAAAGCAGCAATCGACCAGATTGTAGAGCTCAAAGGAATACCAAAAGAAGCTATTCTCACTGCTATCGAAAATGGTATGGCAGCAGCATACAAACGTGACCACGGAAATCGTTTCATGGAAGTAGAAGCTGAGCTTTGTGGTGGAGAGAAAATAGCAGAAGTGTATCGTGTCTACCATGTAGTAGATGAAGTAATAGACCCTCGTGAGCTCGAACTGGAAGAAGGAGAAGAAAAACCATTAGCTCTCGAACAACAAATCACGCTTGAAGATGCAAAAGAGATCGATGAAACAGCTCAAATTGGATCAACTATCCGTGAACTCGTAACACCAGAACACTACGGTCGTATCGCAGCTATGGCAGCAAAACAAGCAATCATGCAAAAGCTTCGTGCATCAGAAGGAGAAATCATCCGAGATCTCTACGAAACAAAAATTGGCACTATTGTAACTGGACAAGTTCAGCGTACAGATGGAGACAATATTATTGTTCAGCTCGATCGTACAGTAGCGACACTTCAAAAACGTGATCAAATCCCAGGAGAAAAATACATCGCAGGTGAATACATGAAATTTTATATCGTTCGTATTATTGATGGATTCAAAGGAGCTACTATCATTATCAGTCGTACACATCCACTGATGATCAAAGAAATGATTCGTCTAGAAGTTCCAGAAGTAGCAGATGGTGTAGTAGAAGTAAAACGTGTAGCACGTGAAGCTGGTATTCGTAGTAAAGTTGCTGTGACAACAGCAGACGAAGATATTGATTCTGTTGGGTCTTGTGTAGGACAATCAGGAGTTCGTATCCAAAATATCATGCAAGAACTCAATGGCGAATTTATCGATATTATCGAGTGGGATGAAAATCCTGTGAAAATCATAGAACGATCTCTTGCTCCAGCTGAACTTCATGCGATTCGTGCAGATGAACGAGGAAAACGAGCTAAGATTTATCTGGAAGAAGATGAACGTTCGCTTGCTATTGGAAAAAATGGACAAAATGTACGTCTTGCTTCAAAACTTTCAGGTTGGGAAATCGATGTCCTCAATATGGAAGCATTTGATCGTTGGCAAGAACGTGAAGCAGAAAAAGAGAAAGAAAATTCTACTAATACGAAGAAAGCAGTAAAAAAAGAAGAGAAGAAACAAACAACAAAGAAAGAAACAAAATCAGATGATTCTGATTGGGGAGTGCTCACGACAGCAGTGATAAATAAACTTACTACCGCAGGATATGCTTCAGTCCAAGATCTCAAAGGAATGGATGCAAAATCTATCGGAGAAATCCCTGGTATCGGAAAAGCAAGTGTAGAAAAAATCCTTGCAGAAATAGCATAACAACAAAAAAACTCTAGATACCGGATCAAGTCCGGCATGACAGAGTTTTTTTTATTTCACTACTCTTCGAATACTCTCTGATAACCCCGTCATTATCTCGTATGGGATAGTTTCTGCTTTTTGAGCATGAGAGATAATACTATTATAAGAGAGAGCCTCTGGGGATATAATCTCTACAGAATCCCCTACACACACACCGTCTATATCTGTAATATCAACCACTGTGATATTCATACAGACTCTTCCGAGTATTGGAGCAATCTGATTATGGATCTTATAAGACCCTATAGAAGACAAAGATCTTGGAATCCCTTCATAATACCCTGCTGGCACAACAGCTATTCTCATATCTTCCAGTGCGGTAAAAATCCCATTATAACTTACAACATCCCCTTTTTTCAGATCTTTCACCTGGACTATTGTAGAATTCCAAGTAAGTACGGGAGTATGATACTCTTGATATTTTTCTATGGGACTCACCCCATATTGCCCCAGCCCCAGACGCAACATATTGAGCTCTGGATGAGAAAGTATCAAAGCACCACTACTCGCTTGAATATGTTTGTAATTTGGCTCCAGGTTATATCAACGAACAATAGACAAACCCTGAAGAAACCTTTCTAACTGCTGATGACTATGAGACAAAGACAAATGCCCATCCGGGTTGTCTGCATCATATAGATGAGAGCATAACCCCTCTAACCGAAAACCTGATATCTGCTGACAAGCAACCAGAAAATCATCAAGATCTTCCAATTTTATCCCCTGTCTATTCATACCTGTATCCAATTTTAAATGAATCTTTGGATCCACATGCTCACGATACAGTGTCTCAATTGTTTCCATATCATAGGCAACAAAATGTAACCCTTTCATATCTTTATAAGCCAAATTCTGTGGCATAGTGTATCCCATCACGAGAATATCCCCTGTATACCCCGAATACATACGTATTTGCTGAGACTCATATACAGAATCTACACAAAGCATTATCTGCCCCATCCTTTGATATATATTTGCCATGTCTATAAGCCCATGCCCATAGGCATTCGCTTTTATCACAGGAGCGATCAATGATGATGGATGCAACGATTGATAATACGAAATATTTTGAGCAACTGCCGATTCCGATATGTGGAGAGTATTGAGTGTTTGGTACATAAAAATACTATACATTTCTTTATAGAAATAGCAAATACAATGCGGTATATATAGTAGAGAAAAAGGCTATTTTCTGATATAATAATATGATACTTTTTATATCTTATGTTTTAATTTTTATGAATCACAATATTGGACAAGCAGTAGAAGATATGCTGAAAGATTCTATCGCGCAGCAAGCTTCAGATATACATATAGAACCACGAAAAGGCAGCCTTCATATACGTCTCCGTATCGATGGGAGCTTTGTGCAATACAAAGACATTCCACCGGAACACTCA
>JAYELJ010000053.1:0-16333 GCA_034717395.1 Patescibacteria group bacterium | reverse complement strand
GGCATCATGAATCACATAGGTTTCTTCTCCCCATATCAAACCTTCATCATTGTTGAACTGTTTGTATGAATACGTATCAGGGATAACAGGAGTACCATCGGCATTGATCTCTAAATTTGTATCAAAATCATCATAATCGGTAACCCCTTGGATAACTATTTCTCCTCCATTCTGATCTCCAATACGAACCTGTCCAGTAGTCCTATCATATTCTTCAAATGAATGAGAATCGATCAGTCCTCCGTCGTTGTATTCGATACGCTCGTAGGTGATATTGTCATAGCTATCTTTTCTTACTTCTGTCTGCACCCCCGTATCTGCATTATAGGTAGTGGTAGAGTTTTTGGCCTTATCGTAGATAGTTGTTGTATCCTGAGAAAAATACGAATCATAGATTACTTCTTTGTAGCTCCCGTCTGAGAATGTTATTGTTTCTATAGTATTCCCATCTCTATTTTCGCTATATTTTATTGTAGTATCGGTAGTAGCATAATACTCTTCTGTTACATCACCCTGATCATTTGTTTTGATCACATTTCCATCTGGATATACACGAACAGAATCTTCTCCGACGACCTGATAAGAATACGAACCATCATTATGTGTAGCAGCGGTAATCTCCTTAACATAACCATCCACATCCACGTCCACAAACTTCAGTTCCTGATTTCCCTCTCCGTCTACAACAAAACCATCTGGATCAGGAGATGCTGCCCATTCTATGGCTCCAGTCACGCCATCCACTACACCAATAGCACCATCTGTGACTATTGTGGTAGTAATATTCCCTGCAGCTACTGTTCCATCCCAAATATCGCTTACCATAGTCGAAGGAGCAGAATAATTTGCCATAATACTCCCGTTATTTTCCATTTGTTCCAACTCTTCCAGAGTTATTTCATCAGCGAGATATCTATCGAGCTGTTGGTCATATGCTGTTTCATACTGATCTGATGTATAGTTACTATCATGCGATATATAAGTTTGTGATAAATTCGCAGCTTGTTTGTTGTATTCATCTTGCGATACCTTCCCGGTATTCAATTGGCTATTCAATACAGCAACTTTATCATCAAATATTTCTTGTTTGGTCTCTCCAAACCAGTTCATATCTATATAATCGGAAATAGCACCACGAGCACCCGCTTCTATACGAGCACGATGATCAGATAGAGTACCCACCATAGCGGACCCATCATCATACTGACCAAACAGACTATTTCCAAAAGACCCTAGCCCATCAGCAAAAGATGCAAAAACTTTTTCCCCTGTCTTCGGATCTATTGTAGTTTCCACATCAAATAGAGGAGTATTTTCCTCTGCTGTTTCTTGGCCTGCATTCTCTCACTGAGTCGTCTCCGTCTCACCATCGCCCCCAAACAGACCACCGATAGTATCTTTGAAGCTATTCATCATATTTGAAAGTCCGGCAGAAAACCAGATACCCAGTGCCGACTGAGAGATCTGATGTGGTTGGAGTCCATGTTCTATAGCAAGGGAATGTATATTGAGTGCAGAATCCAAAATAGAGACTTTTTCATCATCGACTCCTTTGAAAGATTTCGTTGTTTTGATCCCGTAACAAAGCTTAGTATATAGCTGTGCTACTAAAGCTTTTTCATCTGCATCTTCTGCTTGCTCTGCCAAATATTCTTCTTTGTCTTGAAAATTGATAAATTCCCTACAATCCTCTGGTGTTATATCTCCAGGAGTCACGATAGCTTCGGCCCATTTTCCTATATAACCATTTTCTACCATATACCCATATAGCTCTTGTGTAGCAGGATAATTCCCTGCTATACCTATATGCTCTGGAAGGCCTTCTACCATATCCGGACCAACAATAAGAGCTTCTATTTTCTTCATTTCATAGATCACATCGAATGGAGAACTATCTGTTGGATCTGTATTATAATAAATACCTACCACATCATTCTGCACCTGAGATTCTAGGGTATCCATATTATTTATTTGCTCATTTTTGAGTTCATTGAGTGCTTTTTGACGAAAATCTTCGAGCTCCACATTGGAAATAGGTCCTTCACTTCCTTTGAGACCCTGCATGCAGCTATACAAAGACCCCAGATCTCCGCTGCGAACATCTTTGATAACATCCTGGCCACAACCGATAGTATTGGCTGCACCTACCTCTGCCTTGTCCTCTAGGTTGTCCAAAATCAAAGAGCGGGATGTGGCCATAAAACCCTTATCGGCATATTCTATAGTCAGATCTCCCCCTTCGATAGTCACGGTATTGGTCCCCTGACAGTCCTGACACGAAGAAGCCATAGCTTCATGAGAAGCTACAACACTCAGCAAACAAACAATCAGGTAAGCCGATATAGAAGATTGATATCTATTCACAGAAAACAGCTACTATTAGTGATAATATTATCCTGAACAATTTTTCTCCATTTCTACGGTCTGATTGACAGTATATGAAAACATAACAGTAAGAGTTGAACGAATCTGAAGCATTGTTTCTTTGAGCTCATAAAACGCTCTCCCCATCTGGCACAACCCTTGAATAATCACGGCAGCATAGCGTTCTTCGTCTATCGCATCGAGAGCGAGCGTCAATGATCTCTGTGCAATATCTATTTCTTTACTGAGATACATATCCCAATCTGATTTCATAGAAACTACTTGCCCCAGAGGAATAGCATCGAGAGAATCAAGATAATTTGGAACAAATATCTCATCGAGATTGTCTTGTACAAATATCAAAAGTTCCTGGTATTCCGAAAAGGTAATAATATCTTCTTGGAGCTTTGCAATCCTATAATCATTGTACTTAGTAACTCTCTCTTCTGTAGTATAATATTGAGAAGGAAAAGCAAGGGATTCTACATCTTCATCATTGGAACCCATAGGAGCTCCATACAATATAGCGATAAAATTTTCTACATCTGAAGAAGTATTCGCTGGGATATCCGCAACACAGCTTGCTTGATCGAAACCACGAGGACGATAGTTTTGGTTTACATAAATATCTGCCTTTTCATAAAATGCTCTCTGAAAGCTCAGAAGATCGCACAATGGGACATGCCCTGCTATCTCATCGTCCAGAGGATAGGAATCTCATTGGCCAGGAAAAAACTCTCCACAATCTGCTGCCTGTGCCAAAGGGGCAGGAAATACAAGACCGCACACAAGACTGATCGGTATGTAATACGAAAGAAATGATCGCATAAATTTATTTTTTAGGTTCACGAGTAAGGATTTTTTGTTCTTGTCTCCAGCGTTTGAGAAGAGAGATGATTTTGGATAGGGTTTCGTGTACTAGCTCGAGACCATGATAAATATCTTGAAGAGAGTCATACATGATGGCATATTTTTCTTCGATAGCTATTCGTTGCGTGTACATAGAAACCATTCGTCGAGAAAGCTGATATTCTTGGTATACTTTTATATCACAGGTATTCATCAGCTGTTTGTGTTGGGTAGTACTCAAAGCTATATATGATTGCGCACTCCCTGTCTGCACTTTTCGTACACGAGGGATAATCTCAGAACATATGCGGTCGAGAGTGCGTTTGTAGGTAATAGCTGTTTTTTTAACTTCTTTGATCGCTGCTGGAGTCGTAGATAGAATAGTATATTCTGTGCCGCATTTGTCAGTAAATACTTCTAATTCTTCTGGATCCAGCTCTTCTGGCTGCACATCCAAAGATGATACCGCACACGAAACACAAGTCTCATAGTCCATACGTAGCTGATTGAGAACCATCTGAAGGATAGGAACAGCCTGAAAATAAGGAATCTCCCCCGAGTTGATCTCTACCCCGGTAGTTTGATCTGCAAAATCGATATCATCTGGCCACACAAAATCCACCGTGGATGACCCACATATCGGTGTAGCAAACGGTCGGAGCTCTACTGGGATATCTCCAGCTGATACAGCTGGTACCCAAGATACTACCGACAGAGACAATATAATCACAAAAGAAATAAACTGTTTCATTGGTATCATTTTATGATTTTTTGGCTTACAAATCAATAAAAACAGTCCCGCATGCGGGACTGTTTTCTTGTTTCTTATTGACAGATATTTCCTCTAGTATTTTACACGATTTGAGAGAAAAAACTCTTTCCCGTCTGACAGTGCTCGTATCACCATAAAATCACCTCGTTCTAGGCCTGTAGAAGCCATAGATATATGTACAAATCACTGATCGTTTGTCTGATAATTCGCTTCTAATACCGACCCTTCTCGTTTCCACTCATAGAGTGAAAATTCATAATTCTTTGGACCTTCTATACGAAAATCATGCACTCATTGTCTTCCGATAGAAAATTCTGGCAAATGTTGATACGCATATATATCCCTATGTGTGGTATCACTGTTGCCTGCTGCATCGGTAACAGTCAGCTCGACACGGTAGTTGTTATTGATATCAAATGGAAAACTCACAAAAGGGTCGTCTTTGTCTCCTGCATCTATAGAAGCAGGATAGACAATATCTCGAGAAAATTCTCCCATTTCTACAATATTATCATCTGATATTCTCACAGAACCCGAAGCGGTTGATATTTTCCACTCATAGGAAACAATCCCTCTGTTGTCAGTAGATTGTATCCCTGCCAGCAGAGCAAAAGCTCCATCACCCACTCCAGAGACAGAAGTATCCGCTAAAGATATGCGTGCCTGTGGCGCATGCACATCAGGAGCAGTAGATCACCAGGTTGGATCTATACGATACAATGGTGAAGCTTTATACTGAGACCCAATACGATAATATGCCATATCCTGCGCGTATATCGGACGAAATGTTACAGAAGTATCTTCTTTATGAAAATCGATAACAAAGGTGATATTTTCATCTGATACCGGTGTGGTATATGAAAAATCAGAACCATAATCAAAAGAAAGAGTTGCTCCAGAAGAGATAGTTGTCTGATACCCAGGAAGTATTATATCTCCCGCCACAAGTGATTGAAGATTAGAAACAATCGGATCTGTGCCACTCTCTATTTCGATACGATCTGACACCCCATCTCCATCCGAATCCGCAAGCACAGGACTGGCCCCAGCAAGATATTCTTCTTTCATATTGAGACCATCACTGTCTGGATCAAGCATCACATCCAAAGGTTGGGTATTGCTCAAGAATGAATAAGTATCTTCATACGTATCTGGAAGACCATCTCCATCTGAGTCGTCATTTCCATGCAAGAGAGTTGTATCAGGTTGTTTATCTTTATTGATATCTCGCACAGCATAATCTACTTTTCTCATCATTCTCCAGTCGTTATCTTCCAACACTAGTTTATTGGCTGGCTGCACAAATATGTATTTCTGACCAGCACTAATAGTGATCTCTTCTGGATCATCTTCCAATGAATATCTGTAGATCTCTATATCGATATCAGAATTGGTTGGATTGAATACCATATCCCCACTTTCCATATACCTATACTCCAGTCCATCTGTAGATAGAAAGTAGCTGGGAGTCCAAGTAGTTACCGAGCTCAAAGGAGATACCAAGCTCACCTGTATATCTATATCCGATATATCAAAGAGCCCTACTTGGCCATCTTCATGAGGAACAAAACCTGGTTTTTGCAGATATAGCTGTTGATACACCACATCTGTCATACCCAGATCATTGTACCCAGTAATATCCCAATAATTGACCGTGCGACCAGTATAGCTATACACCGGTGTCTGTCATATAATAATAGAATTTGCTGTTGGTTTGACCGAAGCAAACAGAGTCTCCTGTGGGGTATAAGAAAAATCAGCTAACAATTCTGAGAGAGTTTTTTCTGTTTTGGCTATACCAGTATCAGAATAATGCCCATCGTAATCTTCTTGTCCATAGTCTCTATCAGGAAGATCGAAGAAATCTTCACCCGTAAGCTCGATAGAAGCATTGGCATCGGTATTTGGTTTCCCTGACTGTGCCCGTATTTCACTCTCTGCCGAACTTTTGAGGTAGACACGATCACGATAGGTAATGATGTCATCATAGTCCCGTGTTTCGATCGCATTTCCATCACTGTCGACATCATAATTGGCAATATATGACCCCTTCGGATAATCCACAAACTTGGTGAGTGGCTCCAGAAACACTCCTCCGCTTCCACTTTGCACTTGTTTATAAAAACCACGAAGGTTGTCTCATCCTCCTGCTGGAGTGACATTTCCTTCCATAGAACCCACAGAACCTCAACCATCAGCCTGAGCATCGTTGTAGATGCGAGCAGACTGTTGCACAAACTCTGGAAGATACTGCTCTACTGCTGTGTTCCATATATCTCAGAGCGTTTCTTTTTCTTCAAAAGAAGGAGCACTCGCAAGCATATAAAATTCTTGACCAGAATCGAGCGCTTGTTTGAATGCTATATTTTTCTTTCTATAGTCTTCCAAAAATACATCAGCCTGAGCCAAAAATTCGGTATACACAGTAGGGGCATTGATAATATCGAGAACTTCTTTCTGAGATTCCTGGTGAATATTTTTATAACTCTGTGCTATTTGTCTCAGCTGCTGTTGTTGATCTACCAGCATCTGTCCATAGTCATCGTCCTCTTCGAATCGAGGTTGGAATCATTCGAAAGTATTTCTGAGCTCTCCAAAAGAAATATCTCTTCCTGCGAGTACCGAAAAATACTGACGAATAGTGTCTTCAAAATTGTTGTCTCGAGCTTCTTGTTTTTGTTGGATCGAATGAAGTCCTGTCTCTAGAGAAGCGTAATATTTTTGAGATTCTTCCGTATGAGGAGCAACAAGTTGCGCCAAATATCTTTGCTTAGCTGCCGCTTGTTTCACATGTCCTGCATACAACGAAGTCGGTGAACATTGCAGCTGAGGATACAGGAACATCGCTGTTTCCTCGTCTTCATCATCTTCTCCATACCCTGATTTACAAGCCGCTGAGTCTCCGACCGGATCTCCATTGGCATCATTTTCATAACTCTTCATACACTCTTCCATCTGGTCAGATAGGGCTTCCATATCTTCCAGCATTTCTGCTGTCAGAGCTTTCGAATTAGCATCTATCTCATCAAACTTCTCTTGCTGAGCATTAATTTTTTCCTGAAAATGTCTGAGCCCAACATTATGAGCCATATATTCCTCAAAATTATCTTTTGATTCCTCCCACCTGTCTTGTTCTGCTGCAAATCTTTCATTCATTTTTCCTGCTTCTTCATCAAGATCTTCTTGGATAGCATCCAATGTTCCCTGAAGATCTTCATTAAAATTCTTCGTCATTTCATTGACCCTATCCGCTGATTCGTAAAATGTATAGGTCGGGTCCAGGTCTATCACGGCATCGACTGTCGCATAGGCAACGATCTCATCTACGATGGTCAGATCGATATCTCCAATATTCCAGTTAAAACTAAAATCAATAGGAAGCACGGGAGACATAGGACGTTCTGTCAACACTTCACACTGAGCGATCCACATATCAAACACCGGAAAAGGTACCGGAACGAATGAAGCAGCTATACCTGCAGCAAAATTAGGTTTTATTGCTGTCATCCAAATAGGTACATCCTGAGTTCCCTTACCGGTAGTAGTAGCAGGGAACACAATGTTATTGGTATATATAAAACAAGCAATATTCATTACCGTCTCTACCACAGACAAGAAAGATTTGATAGATCCTGGAGCTGCTGGAAGCTTGGGTGGTGCATCGAGATAAGGAAGTTCCCAATCTGGCAATACCTGCAAACTCGGCAGTGGTGGTAGATCTGGTGGTGGTGGCAAAATAGGCACCGATGGCAAAGCAAGCTGGTAGTTATAGTCTATTTTAAATGGAGGAATCTCTGGCAGATTGAGCCTTGGAAGCACAGGAAAATCGAATGGTACCGGACGAATATCCAAACTTGGCCAACGGATATCCATCTCCAAAGTCACTCCTGATACATCTACTACCACATCTGGCCAACGAGGAAAATTGATATCTGGTGGAGTAGGTATCATCCCTCCTATCAGCTCCATGATCCAGGTAGTCAGATCGAGACGATACGATTTACAGGTCGAACACGATTGAACAATCCCATTGATAATAGAGATCAACGCTTCCCAACCCTGGATGATAGTCTGAATCATTTTGATAAACGTAAACCACTGTTGGATCACTTTCATATTCATCACAAACCAACCCCCTGTTATCTGAACCAACTGACGAATCTGATCCATGATTTGCTTCGCATAAATTTCTAGAGCGTATTTATATTGATAGATTGTCTGAGGCAATGCCAGATACACATCGATGATCTCGAGATTTCGTTTGACCGAAGACCCCAGTTCACTGGCATCCACTACCAGAGAAGTCTTGAACTTGGAATTATCTACCAAAGTACACCCCTCATCTACAAACAACGTAGCCAAGCTCGCTGCATCAAACACTTCTTCTCCTTCTTCATTGGTTACCGTTTCTACATCAGATCCATATGCCATAAAATCATATCGGTACCCCTGTCTATATTCATCTGTTCCGGATGCATGTTTCGGTATATTCATACACCATTTTGACTCCATCTGTGAGCCAATATCATTGATCCAATCGATCATATTTTTCTTCATTAGAGCCAGGTCCTGAGAAGACACAGCAGGAAGATCGACTTGTATACGCTCTGTTTTGATATTCACTACCGGCAGATTGGCAATATAGTTGAGCACATCTGCCCAATCGGTAGAAGTATCTTCTATCACAGCTGCTAGCGCATTTCCTTGTTGCCAAACAGGATATCTCAGTTTGATAGCCGGAGGCATCAAAGATTTTTTGAAACGAGCAATCTGACGATCTACCCACTTAGTAATTGCCGATGGAAACCCAGAGATTACAAACTCTCCGAGCAGATCCCACGAATCAAACATCTGATTCATACGTTTCCCAGTGTACGATGTCATTTTGTAGGTAGGAGTCACCCCTCCCGAGATAGTTTCTCCCGCTATAACCCCAGCTGCATCAGCACCTCCAACAATGGTGATAGTATCCTGTTTGCTATTGACCCCATCGACCGAGTCATTGAACCAATCAGCGATCCCTTGCATGAAATCACCAATATCATCATTGATACTATTACAAACACTGCTTGGGATTGGAGATCATCCAAAAACCGCACCGACTACATTCACTCCTAATCATTGAAGAAATTTTCCTCATGTTGTCATCATCCCCCCACACATACCTCATGTTAAAGCAATCCCTATACCATAATCAATTGCCCCTGTGACAGGGTTTGTATCAAGATAGGGTGGTCATGCGGGTGTGGTAGGAGCAAAATAAGAATTCTTAGAACCAACACCCATAGATATCGCAATATTCACCGGAAGAGCTACACACCCTCCACTACATTTGAAATACGATTTGAACTCTTGCAGATCTTCATTCCAACGATCCATTTCTTCTTCAAAACTTCCTGCTTCTTCGTCCAAATTCTCAAATGAATCGGTCACATCAGACCCCCATTCCATCTGTTTCGAAGAACCCACAGAATCAGTTGCATCCGCAGCCATATTGGCTATTACTTTATTATTAGCTTGCTTATACCTATCGGATACAGGAGGGTTTACTTTTTCTTTTTGTGCATCTCCCCCAGAAGCAGAAGCAAATGGCACTACTGCATTCCATATTTTCTGAAATATATTCAGAGAATTCGGTAGCAAAGAAGCTACAGATGGAGAAGAAATTATCTCCCAAGAGTCTGCAAACCCTGCATCATCCTTGATTCTATACAAGAATGTCTCATCCTGTTGATTGATAAAATAATGCTGCGTCTCTCCTTCTCCTATATAAATATCTGGGTAGTAATCTGCATTTTCTCTCGCTCCTGATATATCCGCAGGAGATCCAGAAGCATAGGTTTTGTCTACATCGAACACACGAAGCCTTGGGCTTGGCAATTGAGCAAGACGCCCCGTCACTTCTATTGATAGTCCAGTATCAAGATCTGATTTCTTGGTAAGAATACGAAGAGCAAAACGTTCACTATGAGATTTTCCATCATAGAGAAGCGATCCTGTCTGCACCAAATTTGGATGCAGCACCGGAGAGATAGTATCGATCATAGTCAAATTGGAACCAGAAGCTACCACACTTTCTATATTCATACGATCATCTCCCGGGATGATAATATCTATCACCGATCCATCAGGTGCATATTGTCCAGCTATCAAATCCATACCAGGTCCCGATAATACATCGAGTGTGCAATTTTGCTGCTGGCTATCATCTGCATCAGCTGCACAATCCCAGTCAAACTCTACAAATGAAGTGCGCATCGCTCCCCCAAGAGCAGACACAGCCTCAGAATTCCCATCATTCATAGCCTCCAACATACCTAAAGTATGCTCATGAACCGTGAGTGTAGGAGCAATATCAGTATTCCAAACATTCTGCAGATCTTGTCCCTGATCATCTTCCCATATTGGATCGAGGTAGGTATTACTCTGCACAGAAATAAGAGCATTGTAAGCTACTACCGCTGCTGTCCCATACCAATGAGCGACACCCTCCTCTTCTGGACGCACACTTTTGTCGGCCCAGTCAGGCGTAGTGAAAAATTCAGTGATCTCATCAAAATCTGCAATATCATTCCAAGGGTCACTACAGTACTGTTGTTTCATTTCTACTTTATTCTCTGCCGCAGATTTCTTGGCTTCTGTATCTGGATTATTGTCACAAGCATCTTGTCCTTCATCTATGATAGGAGCACAAAGATCTTCATCCACATACGTATCGATAGCCGATTGACAATCAGTATCCGCCTGCTGTTTTGCCTGCCATACAAGACTTACCCACGGCTGTATATCTGCTGCCCAATCTTGCCAGTACTCATCCTGTTTGTCATTTTGAGATTCTACGACATGGCTCGGAGCAGTTGGCTCTGCCGGAGTATAGTTTACATAATCCTGTGCATAGCTCGAAAGATACTGCTTCCCTACATTGATAGTCGAACTATAATCAAAGGAAATAGCTACTGAGACTTTTTCTGAAACATTCTCATCCTCTGGAAGAGCATTGTCTGCATTGGCTTTCAAGTAATTGTATTTCGAAAGAAATGCTTCTGATGAAGCCGTTGCATTCGATTTGTAAAAGAAACTGTAATCACTTTCTTCGAGTGGAGTAGCGAGTTCAGGGTGGTCATGTAGCACGGTACGAGCACAAGCATCTGCATATTGTGTAAAATTAAAATCTGGATTTGCTGCTCGAGCATCCAAACATTGCATAGGCGAAGAGTACTGTACCTGATCACATACCCCAGGATAATACCCAGGACAGAGCTGATCGAGAGTCGTCACAACCTCCGAACCATCTACCATCATCTCTGATGTTTTATATGTTTTTACAAACACTCTTTCTTCCTGAGCCAGCTCTCTCATTTCTACCGATCCTGATGCATCATATCCTGGCAACTGAAGCATGGTCATATCCTCTGGAAAAGAAACCATAGATATATACGCTTCTGGTACACGAGTAAATAGTTTACGGTATTCCATCGCTGACTGATCATCATCATTTCCAGATGCATGCACATCAGCAAAAGTATCAGACATATCCAAGTCAAAAGACTCGTCGCCAGTTCTAAGAATAATATTATTATTCTCTGTATTTTCAAAATCCAGATCAAAAATAATACCCATTTCCCCATTGGCTTTTGTGTAAACAATTTGCTCGGCATCATCGTCTCCAGCATCTGGGCCTTGTATCTGTATAGGCTCAGTTGAAAGGAATCTTTGTGATACATCCCCCCCTGCGACGGTAGCTCCCGCCATTTGAAAATAACGAGCTCCCACCTGACCTTTGTTGATGAAAGTAACAAGACCTTTGTCTGTGTTCAAAAGGATTTCATCGTACCCATCCCCATGAGCAAAATCACCCACAGTCAGGTCTATAAAAGTCGATCCAACGGGCAATACAATCGCTTCTCCGAGTTCTTTGAACAGTGTATATCCAGTATCTTGGTAGGTATACAGCACAAAACGATTATTCTGAGTATACACCAGCAGATCTTCATGATGATTACTCATGAAGAACCCTGAGTATATTTTTTCTACTGGTACTGGGATACGAAAGACCTCTTTCCCCAATGTACGATCAACAAAAGAACGAGAAAAAACAATATATTTTTTCTCAAAATTCTTATAACTTGGGGATCCCCTCATCAGCTTGTCTCCATCCGATCTGCTTTCATTATCCAGAGCTACCTGTGCCTCTAGAGCACGAGAATTGGCATATACTACATCTCCACTACTATTTACATATCATTTACTCGGTACAAAATAGAGATTTTCAAAATAATTTTGCTCTCCATTCATCGCATCATCTTCCAGGTAGGCATACCATATCAAGTCTTGCACATCTCATTCTTTATTCCAATCTAGCCCTACCATCGAAGGAAAAGCCCAAGAAAAATATCCTTTGTCTTTCATATCAGCAAAAATACTGACCGTATCCCATCCCATCCGTACCGGTACCTGTGGATGAGCCATACGTAGACCAGGATCTCCATACACAATCAATGTATCCATTGCGTGGTGTTTGAGCGTATCACCTAAAGGATTCCCTGCGGCAAATGTTGTCAGAAACGGAGCATGTGCATCTTTGGAAAAATACTTAGGAAAATACGTATCACTACTGGTTGTATTGATCTCTGCTACCACAGCCAATGCTTTCGAATCAGCCGAATACAAAATACTATCAGAAAAATTCTCTTCTATATTTTCATGCTGCTGACCATAGTTTCCTCCCGACAGGATCGCCAAAAATGACTGCACATCCGACAGCTCCGATTTGTCTACCAACTCTCCAAAATCGAAAGATCCAATATCAATCCCCGAACCATAATATGTCCCGGCACCCAAATAACTCAGAGCTTCTTTTTTCGGCATCTCTGCCTCTGGAAGTTCTATGTCATTCATCTTGGTCATATCTTTTAGCTTCTTGGCTTGCTGATCTACTTCACGAGCCTGCTGCATCAGATTCCCAGTATCTATATTTTCACGAGCCAAACCAGTAACTTCCTGATCATCTACAAATACCATCCCTCCATTGAGCACATCCAACAGCATCTCTTCGTACGAATAATCCAGATCAGCCGGATCCACACCCGACTCTGGTAAAGAAGGAACAGGGCAGATAGCTGGCGTATCCAGATCACCCATTTCTGAATCACAAGGAGATTCTCGCATCTCTTCATATTTTGCTTGTAGCTCATCACGGAGAATAGCAGCCTGGTCAAATTCCGAAAAAGAACCTGCATCCGTTGGCTCTGGCAGATCGATAGACATCATATGATCCCCTCCTACTACATTGATATAGGCAACATCATAAAACGGAACCTTTGGAAATACACTATAGGGTGTCTGCGCTACCGCATGTGGCACCAGCTCCATCGGAGTTGTTTCATTGTCATCGGTGTCCAAGAAATAAAACAACAATCCATTCACTATCTGAGACACATCAAAAGTAAAGAGTTCATCCAGGTTCCCCGTAAGCCCATAGATAAATATCTTCTGCACTTTTTCCGGAGGAGACATATTTCTCCACTGATAAAAGAAAAAGAGTTTTTCTCTATATTCTTTGGCAAAATCTGTATAATATCCACGAAACACTTCATCCACCGCTTCATCCGCATTAGCTTTGAGTTGGAATTGAGACAGCTGTGTATCCCAATAAACAATATCCTCCTGACCACCAGTCCCATCTAAACAGTCAGCCGAACAATAATCAGGAACCCAGGTATCGGTATCATCATCTGGTGTGGGATCAAAAGTAAGAATTGGATTGGTATTTTCATCATCACATTTTTCTTTTATCCCTCCAAAAGCACGCCCATCTTCTACAATCCCATTCCCACAAACCTGTGTACGGTACCCAATAGACACTCCCATGCTCGCGTCTATCAACGCATCAAAGTTATTATTCAAAAGCACTCGGTGCTGTTTATCTTGCAAATGGTAATCCACATCTCCAATATCCTGGGAATGAGTATCATTACCCGAAACAAATAATAACTCTCCCTCTCCAGTATAATCCAAAGCTGGCTGCAATACCTTCCACTCTACCAAAGAGAGGTTTTTCTTGTTTTTTATATTTTCATAGGCAATGGTCTTCCCTTGACCTGGCTGCATATAGATATCCGCAGTCGTATCTACCGCTACGGTTTCTTTTTGAGAAAAATCGGTAGTAATAAAAGGCAAAGAATGGTCTATATGATACGACTGAGCAAAATCACGAGTCGTAGGAGTTTCATAATTCCAAGTCACAAATGGATACACAGATTCAGATGCTTCTGGTCTCTGACGAGACTCCAAATGAGTGTAGTACAAATATTCTATACCACTTGGATAATAGGTGTCATAGCTATCATAGGAAGGGTATACCTTTTCTGTCGATTGCACAGCTTCGTGTGCTTCCATATCCATGATCGTATCCAATGCAATACGTTCAAAAAGTGTGTTTGGCTTACACGCAGCTAAATTATCTACACTACTCTCTCCGATAGCATTGGTTTCTGGAATTCCAAGTCTCTCCAACTCATCCTCATCACAGTATATACTTTCATCTATATCTTCGGTATTTATATTGTCTACTTTTGCATCTGGGCTCGATATTAAACTTCTCTCTACTGGGCTGCTCACCTGAGCATCGATAAAAGAAGCAGACAAAGTAAGATCTACCCAATCATCTACTATAGTATCGTTCAAAGAATATAACATCGGCGTGAGAACCGACCCTGTTCTGCTCGACATATCTGCAGCTGTACGAAGATCTGATATAGCAGCAAACAAACTCTCTTGCAGATCATCTTCTTCTGTATAGCTACGAGCTATCGATGGAGTCTCTCCTTGCAAAGTATCTACAATCCAAGTAGGAATGGTTTCTTTGAGCTCCAAGAGATATTCGAGGGTATTCCACTCTTTGGTAGAAGCATCAAACCCATCGATCCAGGTATCTGCAATAGATATTCCATCCACGCCAGTCGATGTATATCCCATCAGACGAGTATTTGACGGATTCACTCCCGGAACAAAAGCCGTACCCAGACCAGATTTGGTCGTAAGATCAACTGCTGTGTACGAATCAAGGACAAGGTTCGAACTTGGACTGTCACGCAGAGCATCTAGTATCTGCATGGTTTTATGGATATTATTTTTCCCAAAACCAGGCCCAGTCCACGGAGACACAGACCCACTTCCTGCAAACTGATAATCATACGAAAACTCTTCTGCATACTCAGATATGCGTGTCTCATTGACCGTAATATCCTGTGGCAATTTTTCTGCAGCACCCTGATATTCAAACTGACGATAGGTATAGCTCGACATATTCATCCCTGGAAATATCGAATCAGACACTACAGACCCAGTACTTCCATACCAAGTTTTTGATTCTCTGTTCTCTTGCGATATATTTTCCTCCGCCAGATCATCATCAATAAACTCTCGGAATAGGTACTGAAACACTCGTCCTTTGTGCACTTCCCTATCATAATCCGTTTCTGGAATCTCAAAAGAATATCCAGCAATTCCATTTTCCTCTTCTCCCAGATAGTCCCATAGCACCTCGGTAATACTGTCATGTATTCCATCTTCAAACCCTGTATAGTTCTGTAGATCTGCATATGCATCACGGATATACTCGGTTCTCTGAGAAAGGAAACTCGATGCATCATACACCACACCAGAAAACACTTCAGAGAGCGTGTCATAGCTCGAAGAGGTCATGAAATTCGCATCAGCAAAAGTCTCACTATCCTCTGGAAGAGCAATAGCATGATCAAACACCGCATCTTCTACTATATCTGCAAGAGCCCCGGTATCTGTCAGAGCAATATCCATCCAGACAGCTCCTGTGTAGGATAGACTGTGTATCTTATCAAAAATACTAGTCGACCCGGTCATATTTCGGATCTCAAAATATGGAATCTCTGCATATACCGGCTCATGATTTGCACCTGCCATATAGGCATTATGTTCCACTTCTACATCATTATAATATCCCGAAAACTCATCATCTATCTCTTCTGCAAAATCATCAGCTGGATCTACTTGCTCACCAAAAATCCACGTAAGGATCCCATCGATCTCATACCGTGTTTGTAGCTCTACATTATTCACACGCTGAAGACGATAGCTATTATCATTCCAATATGGAAAATCCCAATTACCATCTGTTTTTCCATCCCATACTGCTCCTGTATTACTCATCCAGTCATACACTTCAGCAATACGGTTATCTACAATATCTCCATTGATCGAAACATTCAAATAACTCGCAATACTTGTTTCCGCTGACTCTATCGCACCATAGAGAGCCGAAGTAGAAGCCTGAGCAGCAGCAAATTTGAGTTTTCCAACCGCATTGAT
>JAYELJ010000052.1:0-3506 GCA_034717395.1 Patescibacteria group bacterium | reverse complement strand
CGTATTCAGAGACTTTTAAGCTCCCAGAGCCAAAGATCGAGGAAACTCTCATGACAATTCCTGGGACAGATGGTCGTAAGATGTCGAAATCATACAACAATGTGATACCACTCTTTGGTACTGATGCTCAGGTCAAAAAAGCGATTATGGGTATTGTAACTGATAGTATTCCAGTAGAAGATCCAAAAGACCCCGAGACTTGTAATGTGTTTGCAATCTACAAACTGATGGCAAGCTTAGAAGAACAAGAGGCTCTTACGGCAAAATACAAAGCAGGGGGGATGGGATACGGAGAAGCGAAAAAAATACTTCTGGAAAAATTCCATGAATATTTTGGTCCGATCCGTGAGAAGAAAAAGTATTACGAAGGGCACAAGGAAGAAGTAGGAAAGCTACTTGCTGACTCTCAAACAAGAATTGATCGTGAGGTGTATAAATTGATGAATAAAGTGAGAAGGAAAGTGGGTGTTGACATACTGTAGAGTCTTATGTATTGTGTGTTAACAAGATAAAAGATAGAGAAGGAAAGAAAATGGGAATAAAGAAAAAATATTTTGGGGGGCAGATGACAGAAGATTCTCTGGAACAAGGAATTTCATGTGTCGATATTATCTGTCATTGTAATGACAGAAAGTCGAATCGAACTATTATCCTTGATAATGATCAAATTGGTCTTTTGGTAGAAGGTTCTGTGGTTTTTGGATCAACAGATTTTACACAAGATCGAAGATCAGAAGATATTTCTTTAATATTTGATGGAGAAAAAGATGTTATAATGAGATCTGGGACACGAATATTTGTATTACTCAGAAGGGATATAGAAGAACTAGATCCGGGAGATATTCAAGATCCATTTATATCTCATTTGTATGATGAGATTGTAGCACGAGTCATGTGATTTTTATATCACAGGCTCTTTTTTTTATTCTCGATTTATGATATAATCATTTGATTGAGAAGAATAATACTTTCTATATTTATAAATTCTATGTACTTTTCACATAAAGAGTCTGCCACCGAAAAAGAATGCCTGCGACAATCTACAAAATTTGAAGATGATAATAAGGTGATTGATGGAGAATTTATCAAAGAATTCTTGCGTGATGTAGATACTGATTCTGACCTAAAATGAATGTATAGTTATTATAAAGATATTGTTTTTCGTACGGATCATGGTTATGGCAGTGGTGATAAGATGAAAAAAATTACAGAGAAACAGAAAAGTATTTTAGATGCTATTGGTAAAGATCATGAGAAAAACCCATATATGTCTCTTTCTGAAGAGGTTCTTACTGTTTATATTCATCATATTCTTGTAAAGAAATTTGGATATGATATGGTTCAGGTATTCAAAACAAATGATTTTGATGATACATTCAGAAAAACAGATTACATAGTCTCTATAGATGGAGAATATGTTGCAATTGATTTGTATATGGGAGATGATGATGTGGCTATTCGTAATAAAGAAAGCGCTGCTACAGTAGTGAATAATCTTGATTTTCAAACAACAAAAGATGGGTTGTGAGCTCCTAAAAAGATGCCACGGACGGCTCTTCATATACCCACATATAAAAAAGATTTTATTTTTGAGATGATCAATAGTTATTACTCAGTTCTTTCATGATTTGATACCAAAGAAGATCTGCAAAATGCATTTATAGAAAATGAATTTCTGAGTAGTTCTTTTATGGAAGAATTAATCTCTGATACACAAGAACAATATAATAAAAAAGAATTAAAATATCAGGATTTTGTTCATAATGGAGAAATTATTCCTGCCTCAAAAAAGGATAGAGTACAGCAGAGTATTGAAGCTGCCATTATGCAATCAATAGCCCCTGTTTCTCATAAATTAGCACAGAAGAGTATAAAAGAAAAAGAACAGAATAATGCAGATGTGATCGATAATATTCTCAACGAAGATGCGGCATAAAGTAGAGACACGCTAGCTGGCGTGTCTCTACTTGTTTCTCTCTTTTTTCTTGTCTCTTTCTTCTTGTCTCTTTCTTCTTGTCTCTTTCTTCTTTTTTCTTTACTCTTGCTTCATGTCATTTACACTCTTCTGAATAACGATCTATGCCTATGGTCTGCTCTATGTAGCAGGGTTTTTCTTTGTGTATTTGTTTTTGACCAAGCTGATACAGCATGAATTTACAGATAAACAGATCTCTGATGGGTTGTTCTGGGGTTTTCTGTCTGGAGTGCTCGGTGGTCGTCTTGGCTATGTTTTGTTTTACAATTTTGAGTATTATATCTCACATCCACTCGAGATACTGATGACTTGGAATGGAGGGATGTCGATACACGGAGGAATGATAGGGTGAGTGATAGGTTTGTATCTGTATTGTCGGTCACAGAAGATAGATTTTTGGAGAATATTAGATTTGGTTATCCTTCCTATTGGTGGGGCGCTTGCTCTTGGTAGGTATGGGAACTGGCTCAATGGTGAGCTTCCTGGTCGAGTAGCACAGATGGATCTTCCTTGGCTCGTGGAGTATAGTCAGTATCCAGGTGAACTGAGGCATCCTTATGCGATCTATGCAATTATCAAAGATTTGTATTTGATGTTATTGATAAATATTTTTGCATGGATTGGGAAAGAAAAATTAGTTTCAGGTCAGATAGCACTCTTATTTGCTATGGAATATGCAGTGTTTCGGTTCTTTGTAGAGATGGTTCGTGAGCCAGAGATTATGTATTTCTCTGGAATACTTACCCAGGGGCAGGTTTTGAGTATTCTATTATTTGTCGTTTCTTTCTTTCTTTTTATTTGAAGACGAAATGTTGATTCTTAACTCGAAATAGTTTATATTTTATTTAGATATGTTTTATAACACAGAAAATATATAAACAATAGAAAGGATAGAAATGAATAGAGGTATTATGAGTGAATTAGGTATGTTATTAAAAGAAAAGAGTATTTTATTGGTAGAGGATGATCGTATGCTCAGAGAGATATATAGAGATATGTTATTGCAATTCACCCCTGCTATAAGAACAGCCGAGAATGGAAGACAAGGATTGGAAATGTTCTTCGAAGAAACACCAGATTTGATTATTACAGATAATGATATGCCGTTCGTAACGGGTACTCAGATGATTACACAGATTCTTGAATCGGATCCGGGACAAAAGGTTCTTTTGATGTCGGGTTCTCTAGATGAGATATACTCTCCATTTGTTCGTTACACTGGTTTTGGCTATATACCCAAACCTTTTAATGCAACAAAACTGACAAATAAGCTTATCGAAATCTATGATTCTTAGGATTTTATTCCTAGGAACTTTTTTATAAAAAAACTTTACAACCGCTTTTATATTTATTAGAATACCTGAGCTAAATAAAAGTACCGATGGGGGATATACGAGATATATCCTGAGTAGGGAAAGGTATTGGGCCGGGTAGCTCAGTTGGTTAGAGCGCGGGATTCATAACCCCGAGGTCGGCAGTTCAAATCTGCCTCCAGCCACCATTATGTTGATTTTCAACAAAAACACCTTTT
>JAYELJ010000051.1:0-16944 GCA_034717395.1 Patescibacteria group bacterium | reverse complement strand
ACGAACGATTGGGTTACGAGCAGACGGAGCGTCAGCTACAAGAGCACCAGATTCGTCTGATTTTCCTTGGATCATAGCAGCAGCTTGAGCACGAGTAAGTGCATCGTTTGGTCCGAAGTTACCGTTGTCGTATCCACCTACAATAGAGTAGTTGTATACAGCTTCAACGTAATCGTAGAACCATTCGTTAGCTGGAACGTCCGCAAAGTGAGGAGCTCCTTCAGCTTTATCCATAGAAATTCCGAATGCAAGAGAGATCATTTTAGCAGCAGCCGCACGGTTTACCGCAGCGTTTGGAGCAAATGTTCCATCTGCATTACCATTTACAATTCCAGCTGTTTTTGCAGCTTCGATGTATTTTACACCCCAGAAATCACCTTCAACATCTGAGAATGATGAAGTAGAATCTTCATCGATAGTAATACCATCAGCAGCAAGAACAATAATTTTAGCGAATTGTGCACGAGTCACAGTGTCATTTGGATGGAAAGAACCATCTTCATAACCAGAGATGATAGCTTCATCAGCAAGAGCTTGAACCGCTCCTTGTGCCCATGTAGGGATAGAAGAATCATCATTGAATGTTGTAGCTGCGCTTGCAGGTACTACAGCAACACCAAGTGTTACTGCGAATGCTGCAAGACCAGCAAATGTTTTTTGAAACAAGTTCATAACTTAAAAGTTACAAAATTAAATAATGAAATTACTTCGTAGCAATCAGACAGATATATTGTAGCCAACATATAAAAGATAGAAACTACCTGTACTTATATATAGTATACAAATATACGAACTCTTCTTGTTACAAAATATTTTCGAAAAACACAGATAAACCGTGTCTGGCATATAAACTCTCTCACCTTATATACCAATATAAGACTACATATTTATAGTAGCCTCCTATCGACATACAAGCTGGCGTTTTTTATAGCTGTGGCATTTTAACATATTTTTGCTAAAAAACCAAATAAACAAAAAAACGCAAAAAATACAAAATCATATCGAATTCTTAGTTCTTAAGAATATACCTTTACATTATGTTTCGCTCATATCTTTTTTGTCTCTCTAAAACAAAAAAGATAGTGTCATTATATTTTTAGTTGCACGCAAACAACCAAGAAACAATTACGAATTAATACAGTAACTAAAAGATAAATACTTTTAAAAAACAAGAACCGAATGAAAGTACCTTCACACGTTTTCTCACATAAGCAGGACTATTCTATAAAATCTAAACAAAAAAGTCAAATATATACCATTGTTTTCCCTTACACAAAACATATCTAAACAAAAAAACACCTACCGAAGTAAGTGTTTTTTTGTAAATGTTCATTTTGGAGCGGGTGAGGGGAATCGAACCCCTATCATCGGCTTGGAAGGCCGAGGTAATAGCCATTATACGACACCCGCATAAGCAAAGACTATTTTATACATGACTGATAATAAAATCAAGAGTATTTTTAGTCTTGCTTTGCTTTTTTCAACACCTGTATCGTGCGGAGCACTTACCAACAAAACCGGCCAGGTTTTGTTGAAGCGAAGAATGTGATGAGAAAAACGCAGTCACAAAACTTGCTTTTGTTACGAAGTGATCGAATCATAATTCTGAGCATGGTAGTGCCAAGGGGAATTGAACCCCTGTTACCAGGATGAAAACCGGGCGTCCTAACCACTAGACGATGGCACCAAAACTTAGTCAAAATCTCTAAAAGCGGATGTATTATATGAAGTCTAAATACAAAAGTCAAAATTTTATTTCAAAAAAAACAAAGCATACTATTTTCTAAACAAAACCAAGACTCGTATCTCTTTTACACCCGCTTTTTTCAATACAGACACGCACTCCCTTATGGTAGACCCCGTTGTATATACATCATCTACCAACAACACTTTTTCAGGAACACAAGAAACAGAAGGATTCAAAACAAAAGCATTATCCAGATTTGTTTTCCTTGTTTCTTTATCTAACACCGCCTGTCTTCTTGTATGCCTCTTTCTCAGTAGCAATGCTTCTTTTCTGAGAGAAGGGTATACATCAGATAATATATCTACAAAAAGCTGAGATTGATTAAAACCTCTTTGTAGATAACGAAACCAATATAAAGGAACCGACACCCAAGCAAACTCTTGAAATAACTGATCACGCTCTTGCTGTGGTAATTGAGAAACAAAAAGAGAAAAATCATCTACACACCTATCCATATTCCCTGTTACATAAGAATACTTTATAGACGACACATAAGTAATAACCTCTTTCTCTAAACCCGAATACACAGAGTACAACTTTGAAAAACCAGGGTCTTTTTTCTGGCATATATCACAAATATAACCAACAGAAAGAACCTCTGTTTTTTTACATAAAGGACAGAAATACGGACTATTGGCAACTACCAATACATCATCACACTTCTGACACACAGAGTCTTTTTGAAAAGAGCCACAAAAAACACAGCTGTTTGGGAAAAACACAAACAACACACTGCGAAACAAACGAGAAACAACAGAATACAAACTCATTACAATGAAAGTCTTTTTTGAAGTAGATTCGAAATAACTGTTCTATCTGACCATTCTATTTTTTGAGAACCTACGATCATCGTATCCTGATCTCCCATCCCAGAAACCACAATAATATCTTCTGGTTGAGCATTTTCTATAGCATACGATATAGCATCTCCTCTATCAAAAAACCGAACAGGATCTACACACAACCTCTCTGTCTGATGTTCTTTTGCAAAATCATCAGAAGTACCTAAAAAAACCTGATCTATAATAGTATCTCGATTTTCTGTATATGGTTCTTCATTCGTTACTATTACATAATCACAGAGCTCCACCGCCTTAAGCCCCATAAATGGACGCTTAATTTTATCTCTATCTCCACAAGAGCCAAAAACAGCCCAAAGAGCACCTCTCGTCTTTTTACGAAGCTCTTTGTACAAAAGATCAAAAGATTCCGGAGTCACGGCATAATCTATATACACAGAAGGGATTTTTTCTGAAACCGGATACACAAGCTCCATTCTTCCAGGAACCGGGTGAAATTCTGCAAGAACAGAAAGATTATCCTTCCAGCCTGATGCAAACGAAGAGAATAGAGCAATCGAAAATAAAATATTTTCTAAATTAAAATCCCCCACCAAACTCGTTTCTACCTGAGAAACAAATGTATTTTTGTAAAACAAATCAGCCGACACCTTTTCTCTTCTCTGTATATTTTGAAAGACAAAATCAGATGAATAATCCTGCAAAGAAATATATTCAATATCTTTGCTTACATGTGTAGATTTTTGGAAATATGAAGCATACTCAAAAGACTGTGGAAGAAAACGATGCTTTGTTTTTTTCTGAGAAAAAAGAAAAGACTTCGTCATCGCATAATGCTCCATAGTTTTATGATAGTCTAAATGTTCTGGAGTCAAATTGGTGCAAACCACTGCATCAAAAGAAATACCCCATATACGATACTGATCGATTGCATGAGAAGATACTTCGAGTATCACAATATCACATTTTTCTTTTCGAGCCTGAGATAAAAAAGAAAAGAGAGCAAGCCTGCCTTCTGTTGTTTTATGCGTTTTGTTTTTCCATTTTCGATCTCCTATCTGAAAAGAAACTGTTGAAGCCATAGCCACCTTATAACCTGCTTTTTCATATAAAAAAGCCGTCAAAGAAGAAGTAGTAGACTTCCCATTCGTTCCTGTGACCCCTATAATTTGAGCAGAAGAAAACAATCCAGGAAATCCATACAAAAGATTCCCAAGAAAAGACCAAGTAAAATGATACCGTTTTCGTAAAAACGAACCATGTCCGATATAATGAGTTATATATTTTTTTATCATTACCAAAAGTATACAAACAAGCTTCTCAAAAGAAAACACAAAATTATGGACAAATAGTAGACATAAGTAGACATCTGTCCACTCAACAGAGTAGACAAACATAGACATATAACAAAAACAATATACTTAAAACAAAAAACAACTCAATAATTTACAACAAAAATATAAGAACAAGAGAAATAGGAAGTAATTAATGGACATAAACAACCAAGAGTCTACTTATGTCTACTTGATACAAAAGAGAGTGTCTAGACAATAGTAGACATTTAGTAAAAAAAACTATATACTTCCGTCGAATATAATTTATCACTTTTTCCCTGAGTAATGGATCATTCATACGTAACACGGAAAGAAGCGTCTTCTATCCTACACTGTTCACTAAAAACTATAGATCGATATGTTGCTTCTGGAAAAATAGGAGCACAGAAACAAGGAGGCCAAGTTCGCCTACTACACGCTGATGTACATAAAATATACACAGAAAAACATGGTTCTGGATTTCAAAATATTTGAGAAGGAAAATCTTTTACGGTATCAAAAGAACTTGATCAAGAAAGACAATCGTTAGAATCAGAAAAAGCACAAATAGAACGAGAGAAGAAACACATTGCTATAGAAAAAGAAACACATTCTCTCCTTCAAGAAGCAAAGAAAGAAAAAGAAGTAACAGAAGATCAATACTCGCATTTAAAAGAACAAGCTAAGCATTCTCATACGTTTTATACACAATTGATTGCTGATCTCAGAGAAGAAATTAAGGAAAAAAATGGACGACTCGAAGCAGCTAATTATAAAATAGGAGAGATGCAATCCGAAATAAATAACCGTATCCCTCTGCTTGAATACCGAGCAAAAGATGATGAGCTCGTAAAACTCAAAATCAATCATACACAGGAGCAAAACAAACTCAAAGAAAGCATTCATGACCTGAGTATCAATATTCAAGAAGAAAAAATAAATAAATATATTTATGCAGGACTCGTGTTCTTTCTTGGAATTCTTGGGGCTATCATGTTCTTTCTGACTCTTTAATTCTATTACTTACTATATATAATGCTGAAAATTGGTATCGTTGGACTTCCTAATGTTGGGAAATCAACACTCTTTAATACGCTCACAAAAACAAAAGCTGCACAAGCTGCTAATTATCCTTTCTGTACTATTGAACCAAATGTAGGGATCGTAAATGTACCAGATAGCCGTATAGATAATCTTTCTCGTATAGTACAACCAGAACGCACGGTTCCTGCTGCTATCGAATTTGTAGATATTGCCGGACTGGTAAAAGGGGCGAGTGAAGGAGAAGGTCTTGGAAATAAATTCCTGGCAAACATTCGTGAGTGTGATGCTATCGTACAGGTAGTTCGTATTTTCGAAGATGGAAACATTCATCATGTCCATGGACAAGTTGATCCAGGAAGCGACATTGAGATTATCAATACAGAGCTTATATTGGCAGATGTCGACTCTCTCAGTAGACAAAAGTCCAACTGGGAAAAGAAAGCAAAATCAGGAGACAAAGAAGCAAAAGCTGCTATTTCCGTAATAGAGAAAACCCTTCTTATTCTCGAATCAGGACAGCTCGCTAATACGGTAGAACTTACCGAAGATGAAGCTCAAATCAGCAAAATATTTCACCTTCTTACACAAAAGCCATTTATCTATGCGGCTAATGTACACGAAGATCAACTAGCTGACACAGAAAACCCTCTCTCCAAACATATCACAAACAATCCCGTAGTACGTGTATGTGCGAAGCTCGAAGAGGACCTTCTTGATATGGAAGAAGAGGAACAAAAAGAATACCTCGAAAGTCTTGGGGTAGAAGAATCTGGTCTCAATGCTCTTATCCGTGCAGCATATGATATCCTTGGACTTCAGAGTTATTTTACTGCAGGAGTCACAGAAGTACGTGCCTGGACTATTCACAAAGGGGATACAGCTCCCAACGCTGCTGGGGTGATCCATACAGATTTCGAAGACAAATTTATCCGTGCAGAAGTAATATCTGTAAAAGATTTTATAGCAAATGATGGTTGGAAAGGGTGTAAAGAAGCTGGAGTAGCCAGAACAGAAGGAAAAGATTATATAGTACAAGATGGAGATATTATGAATTTCCTTCATGGAGCGTAAAACACAAATAAAAACTTCCCAGCTGGGGAGTTTTTGTTTATTCTAGAAACAAGATATTATTTTACAATCTCAACAAAATTATGAACCTTTCTGATTACATCCACGATATCCCCAATTTCCCTATCGATTGAGTAGGATTTAAAGATATTGGGCCCCTTCTTGCAGACAAACATGCTTTCGAACATACTATCGATCAAATGGCAGAGAAACTACATAGAAGTGATTTTAGCCATATTGTCGCCATGGATGCACGTGGATTTCTTTTTGGATCTGCTCTTGCGTACAAGCTTAATAAAGGGATCGTAATGGTACGTAAAAAAGGGAAACTTCCAGGACAATGTATTTCTAAAAAATTTGAATACGAATATGCGGGAGCGGAGTTTGAAATACAGAAAAATCAACTCCATCCAGGGGAAAAAGTTGTCGTAATCGATGATGTTCTTGCTACTGGTAATTCTGTTGCTACCACCATTGACCTGCTCAAAGAACTGGATATCAACATTATATCTGCTGGGTTTTTGATTGAACTTGAGTTCTTGAACGGAAAAGAAAAACTTGGTGAGATTCCTTATTTTTCACTTGTTCAATACTAAAATGAAACAAACCTACAACAAACTCATTCGAGATAAAATTCTAGAAAAACTGGATAGTAAAAATATACAATACTCATCTTATATAGCAGGAGATATAGAATACAAAGAAAAACTCGATAACAAACTCCAAGAAGAAGTTGATGAGTTTTTAAAAGATCAGAATATAGAGGAACTTGCTGATATACTCGAAGTTATTCATACTCAAACAAAGAAGCTCTGATATACTCTCGAAGAACTTGAAAAAACCAGACAAGAAAAACACAACAAAAGAGGAGGTTTTGAAAAGAAAATAATCTTAGAGTACACAGAAGAGTAATTCTTTTTGTCATCCTGAACTTGTTTCAGGATCTAAAACCAGATACAATTTAGTTATAAAAAAGCTCTAGATACTGAAATAAATTCAGCATGACAGAGTTTTTTATTTTCATAATAAATAATAATCACTCTCAACTATGATTGGAATCGTTTGTGCTATGCCTTCAGAGTCAGAACATATTATTCAAAATTATAATTTGGTACTAGATACAGATCATACTTCTTTTTCTATATACAAAAATAATCAGATAGCTCTTATCACAACAAAAATTGGGAAAATTGCTGCTGCTGCAGGAACGCAGTATATACTGTCTCATTTTCCGGTAGATAAGGTGATCAATGTAGGGATAGCGGGGAGTCTAGACAACAGCCTCGAGCCAGGGGATGTGGTAATAGGAACGCATACTATTCAACATGATGCTATTATGCCATGGGAAGGAGATCATCTTGTGCATCTTCGTGATGATATGCAACTTCCACACATCATCGATGCTCAAAATTATGCACAAGTACTCGATACGCACTCTGTGTATAATGGAGGAGTAGCAACAGGGGATCAGTTTGTAGAAGATAAAGCACTCCTGAATCAAAATAAAATTGCAGGAAAAATGGTGATAGAAATGGAAGCTTTTGCTGTTGCTATGGTATGCGATATCCATAATATTCCTTGCCTTCTTCTCAAAGGTGTATCAGATAAAGCAGATGGGTCTGCAACGGAAGACTCAGAAGCAAACATCGATCTTGCAATGAAAAATAATATTCTTGTGCTTCAGTCAGTTATCACAGATCTCAGCAAATAAATAGAATTTCGTACTTTGGTTATAGCTATTGATATTCGTGCTTTAATGCACGAAGGGTATAGCGGTGTTCATACATACATCAATCATACGCTTGATGCTCTTTTTGCGTGAGACAACCAAAACCACTACATTCTTTTTTCGAATAATGGATCCAAAGACTCTCCTATTTACCAAAAATGGAAAGGGGATAATATTCAATATATACATACAAATATACCCAATAAATTTTTCTCAATCTTCCTGAGGTTAGGGATAATTCAAATGGATAAATGGATAGAAAAACACAGTGGACAAAAAATAGATATTCTCTGGATACCCGATCCTCGTCCCTTTTCTTGCAGTAGACAAACATATCTTGTATCTACTTTTCATGACCTCAGTTTTGAACATTATAAACACACATTTACTCTCAAAACTCGTCTCTTTCAACAGCTCACCCATCCAAAGAAACTCTCACAAAAATCTGATAAGATTATCAGTGTTTCTCAGTTTACAAAAAAAGATATTCAAGAATATTATAAAATTCCTGGAGAAAAAATATCTGTCATCTATGAATGAGGTTTTCCAAATATCTATGATTTTGAAACACCAGAAGAACAAAAATTCCTAGAAAAACTGAAACAGAAATTCCAACTTCCAGAAGATTTTTTTCTTGCGCTCTGAACTCTTGAACCAAGAAAAAATTTAAAACAACTCACTCAAGCATTTGATCAAATTCAAAACTCACACTTGGTAGTAACAGGGTGATCTAATACTAAAATATTCAAGGAAACTGGTCTGACTCACTCTTCGTATATTAGCTATACCTGATACATAGAAGAAAAAGAAAAACATGCACTCTATTATCTCTGTAAAGGTTTACTGTTTCCTTCTTTTTTTGAAGGTTTTGGACTTCCTATTGTCGAAGCTATGAGTTACAACAAGAGTGTTTTTACTTCTAATGTATCATCTCTTCCTGAAATTGCAGGGCCTTGTGGATACTACAGTGATCCATATAACTATGAAAAATTGAAAAAAGACTTACAAGAATACTGCAACAATGATACACTCAGAGCAAATCTAGAAAGTCACACACCCGAGCAAAACATACTTTTTTCCTGGGACAAATCTTCTTTTCTTACTTTACAAATATTTTCTGATATTTATGACCAAGATAAAAAAACAAACTCTTGAAATACTGGATGATAGCCATGCTATCCTACACAAAAAAGCTCTTCCTATAGAAACTATTACTCCTTATATTCAAAACCTTGCAGAAACAATGGTAGAAATGGTAGATGACGAGTGAGTTGCTGGACTGGCAGCTCCACAAATAGGAAAAAGTATTCGACTTATTATTTGTAAATATTTTCTCAATGATGATGAGTATACGATCGTAGAAATGATCAACCCTGAGATTCTCAAACAATCAGATACAATACAAGAATATGAAGAAGGGTGTCTTTCTGTACCAAAAGTCTTTGAATACATAAAAAGACCATCAAATATTACTGTGAAATTCACCGCACTTGATGGAGAAGATTATGAAATAGAAGCACAGGGGTATAATGCTCAAATCATTCAACATGAAATAGATCATCTCGAAGGGATTCTTTTTACAGAAAGAATGTAGTTTTTTTATAAAACTATATTGTTCATATTTAGAGAAGAAAGAACTTCTATAGAATCATCCTCTACTATTTTATTACGCTTTATAACACCACAAGTCTGACATTGTGATACAATCATATAGCCTCTTTTTTTATCTGTTTCAAACGAAACAGGTTTCAAAACACCACCACAATTTGCGGATCTATCGCCAGGATCATTATCTAAATGAAGAGAATACAAACAAAAAGGGCAGTGATTTCTGCACGTTTTCTCTGCTTTTTGCACTTTTTTTCCACAATTTGAACAAATAAACTCTTCATTTTTTACAATAAAAGCCATACGAATTATTTATGAATTATAAAGATATTTTACTTCGAGCTTGGACGATTATTCATAATTATGAATTTCTCGCATGGATGAATTTTGTACCAGTATTACTGGCTCTTATATTCAATACATTTTTTCTTTCATACCAATGATACTCAACGTATTATAGTATTTTTGGATCAGATACACTATTTCATGAAAATATGCGTATAGTAGAAATACTATTCAAGGATCTCCAAATAGGTTGGGGGCTTGTCATACTTATATCTATTATTTTTATTATCAGACTCTATCTTCCTCAGTTTATTGACGGAGCGGTTATCTCTCAGATCTTTAAAAAAGAAAAAGGAGAAGAGCCAAATATAGGAGATAGTATAGGTTCTGGTCTCTATCATAGTTGGGGAATTATAAAAATCAATGCTCTTTTAGAAGTGTTTCAACTATCCACTGTTATGACTGCTTGGTTATTTATATTCCGATCAAATGATGATCTCCTTTGGATAGTAACCCCTGTATGTGTTGTTATAGGAAGCATCGGTCTGATCCTTCATTATTTCTCTCTCTTTGCAAAACCTATCCTTATAGAAAAAGGGGTCTCTGTTATGGAAGCTCTTGCTCAAAGTACCAAACTTACACTACTTAACATCAAACATTCGTTTATTCTTTTCTTTTTCATCTTATTTATCAGCGCTCGATTATTTTTTAATGTATTTATTATTCTTGCATTACCTATTATAATTTCTTTTTTAATCAGTTATCTTGCAATCAAACTTTCGATTGTAGCTACACTGATAATAACAGGAGTCATTAGTGTTCTATTTCTCTACTTTATTGTACGCTTCTTTGCGAGTATTGATGTGCTCTTTCTTTCTGTATGGGTTATGCTCTACAAAGAGATTGAAAACAAAAATGTATAGTTTTCCACATCAATGTTCAAAACATCAGCAAAACTCATTTTTTTTAACAAAATTGAGTTTTTTCTTTTCTTCTTTTCTACGTTAGTAAAACAAAGAAAACTATCCTCTCTGTATAAAACTCTTAAAAAACAATGGTTTTACAATTCTTTACAGATATACATATCCACAAAAATATACTGTATACAAAAGGAAAATAGAGTTTTTCAACAGAGTATTACAGATACAAATACAAGGTATAACTATAATAATATATAAATATATATAAAAAGAAATTCTTATAAAGTATGAATACTTTTGTTTTTGGGGAAATATTTTTGGATAACTATTTTTGAAATCCTATTCAATGTTTCGATTTGAATATCAGACAGTTGAAAAAAGAGTTCCGGTGAAAAATCAGAAATAGTCCATGTATGCATAAAAGAAATCAGTTTAGAAGGGAGCTGTATAGCTTGTTCCTTGATGATAAGTTGATTGGTTTCTGTTTTCCAGTCTAACATATGCCCTTCTAGTTGAAGAAATGGCCAGAAAAACAAATGAAATCTTTGGTTGTAAGAAAGAATACTATTGTGAGAATCAGCTCTTTTTTCTTTCTCTATGATAAACCCAGGACTCCCTTGTATAGAAACAGACAATCATCATTCTTCTTGTTTGAAAAAACCAAGCGCAATTTTATACAGATATGCGTAATATGGCCATTCTTCTGGTGTCATACTAGTGGTTTGGTAGAGCTCGGAAAGAAAAGATGCTAGGCATATATCTTTATATTTCGCTTCCAGCTGAAACAAAACATCTCATTCTTTTAGAAAATAAAGGTCACCATACCCAGCGCTTACTAGGAGTTTTACTTCTGAAAAAAGATGTATATTACTGGCTATTCGAGATCCAGAAATAACAGAGATAATTCCCTGTTGCGTAAAAACTTTGAATAACTTCTGGGATCCTTTGTATGGTTGTTCTTTGATGATAAAACCTTGTATTTCTTTTGTTTTTGAATAATTGGTCACAAAAACAGTGTATGTTTAGTAATAAAAAAATATATTTTTAGTATACATTTCTTATCTTACAAATAAAAGAAAAACCTTTGTATTAGATCTGTTGTATGTAAAACCTAATATACAGAATAAAAAAGCATATTTGTGGAGTATTTATTTTTGACATTTTCTTTCAAACTCAATAAGATACCTTTGTCTTTCACTATTTTTATGTGTAAGTATATCTTTAGATTGTACTTGTTGTATAGTCTTTATATTTTTTAAAAACAAACGAATTATGGCTTTTGATCGTTCAAAACCGCATGTTAATGTTGGTACTATTGGTCATGTAGATCATGGTAAAACAACTCTTTCTGCTGCTATTGCTTCAGTAGCTCATTCTCATTATGGAACAGGAGACGCTCGTTCTTTTGACCAAATTGATAATGCTCCAGAAGAAAAAGAACGTGGTATTACAATTGCTACTTCTCATCTTGAGTACGAAACAGACAAACGTCATTATGCTCATGTTGACTGTCCTGGACATGCCGATTATGTAAAAAATATGATTACTGGTGCTGCTCAAATGGATGGAGCTATTCTTGTAGTATCTGCTGCTGATGGTCCTATGCCACAAACTCGTGAGCATATTCTTCTTGCTCGCCAAGTAGGTGTACCATATATCGTAGTATTCATGAATAAATGTGATATGGTAGATGATGAAGAACTTCTTGAACTTGTAGAAATGGAAGTTCGTGATCTTCTTTCTTCGTATGAATTCCCTGGAGATGATATTCCTGTAATCAAAGGTTCGGCTCTTGTAGCTCTTGAAAACCTTGGAGATGCAGATAAGATGGCTCCAGTTGTAGAACTTCTTGAAACTCTTGATTCATATATCCCAACACCAGAACGTACACTTGATAAACCAGTTCTTATGCCAGTAGAAGATGTATTCTCGATTAAAGGTCGTGGTACAGTAGCTACAGGTCGTATCGAACAAGGTACAGTGAATGTTGGTGATGATGTTGAAATCGTTGGTATCAAAGAAACTCGTACAGTTGTTGTTACTGGGGTAGAAATGTTCCGTAAACAACTTGAACGTGGAGAAGCTGGAGATAATGTAGGTATTCTTCTTCGTGGTATTGAACGTGAAGAAATCGAACGTGGACAAGTAATTTGTGCGCCTGGATCGATTACTCCTCATACAAAATTCGAAGCTGAAGTATATGTTCTTACAAAAGAAGAAGGTGGACGTCATACTCCATTCTTCAAAGGATATAAACCTCAATTCTACATCCGTACAACTGATGTAACTGGATCTGTAGAACTTCCAGAAGGAGTTGAAATGGTAATGCCTGGTGATAACATTAAATTTAATGTTACTCTTGGTTCTTCTATCGCTCTTGATGAAGGAACTCGCTTCGCTATTCGTGAAGGTGGTCGTACAGTTGGAGCTGGGGTTATTTCAAAAATTGTTGAATAATTTTTGTTCCCTTTCCTACAAAAAGCAAATCATTATGATTTGCTTTTTGTTTTTTTATGCATAAATATTTGCATTTTTATTTGAAAATGAATACAATATCCGGGCATCAATCTGTACACGCAGTTTGATCATGGGTAGATACCAGAGTGGCCAAATGGGGCGGACTGTAAATCCGCTGGCTTCGCCTACGGGGGTTCGAATCCCTCTCTGCCCACCATTTTCGGGGTTTAGCTCAGTTGGCTAGAGTACGCGCTTTGGGAGCGCGGGGCCACAGGTTCGAGTCCTGTAACCCCGACCAATTGAGATATTATATAAAAACAACTCCTTGTGAGTTGTTTTTGTTTGGTTTAGAATAAAGAGGATTTTCAAATCACCTTAATGTATCAATATAATTATGAAAAAAGTTACTTTTATTAGCGGGAATCAAAATAAGGCGGATTATTTGTCTAAATACCTTGGTTATCCTGTAGACCATGTGAGTCTTGATTTAGATGAGATTCAATCTGTTGATGTACATAAAATTGTAGAACATAAGGTAAGACAAGCGTATGATAGAATGAAAAAACCTGTTATTGTCGAAGATGTATCTTTGGAGTTTTCTGCTCTTGGTGGTCTACCAGGGCCTTTTATCAAATTTTTTGTAGAAAGGGTTTCGTTTGAATCAATCTGTGCAATGATTGGAGATGGTTTGACCAGAAAAGCGATAGCCAGATGTGTTTTTGGTTATTTTGATGGTGAAAACTTGGAGTTGTTTGAAGGGTGTTTGAATGGAGAAATATCAGAAAAGCCTGAAGGTGATAATGGTTATGATTGGGACCAAATTTTTATTCCAGAAGGATATACCGTTACAAGAGCCTCTCTTAACAAAGAGGATGATAAAAAAACATACCTACAAATCAAGCCATTTGCTCAGCTGAAGAACTATTTAGAATCAAAATAAATTTTCAAAAGAACCAGTATTGATACTGGTTTTGGAATTATACGGTGATTTTATTTGTTTTTTGTATTATACTGTATCTAGGATACAAATTTTTAAATATAACAATATCGATGAATCTTTTGACTTTTGTCTCAGGATTCTTATAATATCAACTGCAAAAGTAATTATATTTTCTTTTTATATATGACACATAGATGTCACCAATAGGAACAATGATTTTAGGATAAGATATGTAAAGAAATTGAATAAGAAGCAATGATATAGCTATTGGTTAAATTATTATGAGTTTGTACTCACATTCATCTTCGAGCTTTGGACATACAGGATCAGAGAGTCTTCTTACACACCTTGGAAAAAAGATTATTTCTTTTGGAAGTGTTTTTCTTATACTTATTTCTTTTTGTGTAACACCAGATTCGTCTTTGGTAGGAGCATATGGATGACCACAAGGAACCGATAGTCAAATACCAGAAGATATTTCTCTTTCGGCAGATGGGTATCTTCAAAAGTCATCTGTTGGTTTTGAAAAATCAAACTATAAAGAAATTAGTGAACCATTTTCATATGTAGTACAAGATGGTGATACATACGAATCTATTGCAGAAGAATTTGATCTGGATAAAGAAACAATATTCTCAAACAATACTGTTCGTAATAAAAACTACCCATATATTGGTCAGATTTTAAAAATACCACCAGTAAAAGGTGTAATACATACAATAAAAAGAGGAGATACTCTCAATGGTATTGCTCAGTTGTATGGGGTGGATGCTCAGAAAATTCAAAGACAGAATGGTCTTTCTTTAGAAGATACGTTGATTATTAGTAGAGAGCTTATTATTCCTGGAGGAAAACCTTTGTACAAAGCTCCAGCAAAAGCTACATATCAAAATACCTATGCAACAGATACTTCAGCAAAAGGTACACTTATTCGTCCAACAGAAGGTGTGTATACGCAGTACTATCATCGTGGACATTATGCAGTAGATATTGCAGATAAATCTATGCCAAAAGTATGGGCTGCCAAAGGTGGTACGGTAGTAGAGGTTCGTACAGCTGGTTGGAATTATGGATATGGAAAATATGTTATTATTGATCATGGAAATGGTCTCCGTACACTATATTCTCATTTGGCTAGTATCTCGGTTGCTGATGGAGAATCGGTAGTCAAAGGACAGCAGATTGGAATTATGGGTACAACAGGTCGTAGTACAGGGGTTCATTTGCATTTTGAAGTTATCAAAAATGGATACAAAAAGAATCCAATTGCATACTTCTAAGATATAAATACTGTAAAGAGAAAAAGTCGAATCATAGTATTCGGCTTTTTTATTTTTTTTGAGTTCTGTATACTCTCTACATATATATTTTAAATACAACAAATATTTTGGCATATAATGTAAAAGATAAATATTTTTTTAAAGCAAAAAGAGAAGGTTATAGGGCTCGTTCTGCTTTGAAGCTTTATGAAATTATGGAAAAATATCCAAAATTTCTTCATCGAGAAGATAATGTTTTGGATGTGGGAGCTTGTCCGGGATCTTTTATGCAGGTGGTTTTGAAAAATAAAGCTATTGATGCAGTGCTTGTTGGGGTAGATAGAAATCCTATTGATCCTTTTGAAGATTATTCGAATGTATTTACTTTCGAGCAGGATATTCTGGAACCAGGATTTGATGAACAACTCGAAGAAATTGGAATTGAAGGTCAGTTTGATACTATTATTTCTGATCTTGCTCCGAATACTTCTGGGATTAAAGATGTTGATCAGATGCGTTCTATTGAACTGGATGAAATGGTATTGGGTATTGCAGAAAAGTATTTGAAGAAAAAAGGGAATTTGCTTCTAAAAATATTGGTAGGAGATGATTTTCAAGAGTTTCTGAAAGATCTCAAGAAAAAGTTTTATATTGTAAAACCATTTATTCCAAAATCTACTCGAGATTCGAGTTCAGAGCAGTACCTAGTGTGTTTTGGGTATGGAGATAAACCAAAAGTAAAACCAGGGTTTCAGGGAGATAATCCTAAAATGAAGAAAAAAGATATTAAAAAAATGAATAGAAAATTAAGCAACAGACCAAATTCAAAGAAAAAGAAGAAAAAAGGGAAAAAATAAATTTATATATTTTATTTATATATTATTGTGAAAGTTATTATTCTTGCAGGAGGTTTTGCTACACGTCTTTGGCCTATTACAGAACAAAGAGCCAAGCCACTCCTTCTTATCAACGGAAAAGAACAGATATCTCATATTGTAGAAACACTTCCTCAGGATGTGGATATATACATATCTACCAATGCTGTATTTCAGGATGACTTTCGGGAGTGGGCTCAGAGGTGTTTTCCAGAGAGAAATATATCGGTGTATGTTGAGGATTCCAGTTCGGAAGCCAAAAAACTTGGTCCAGTGAAAGCTATTAATTACTGTATTACTGATAATAAAATTGATGATGATTTGCTCGTAGTAGCTGGAGATAACTTTTTTGGGTTTCCTTTGTCACAAATGATTGATGATTTTGATGGATCTGCGAATGTAAACGCTGTGTATAAATTGAATACGCTGCAAGAAGCACAGAAATTTGGAATAGCAAACATACAGAATGGAATGATAGAGTCTTTTGAAGAAAAGCCAAAAGAACCAAAGTCCCTCATGGCTTCTACTGCCTGTTATATTTTTCGTAAAGAAGATGTTGGTCTTTTACAAAAAAGATTTGGCCTCGATGATACTGTGTACGAACTAGGAGATATTTTATCATACCTTATTAATGAAGAAAAGAAACCATTCATAGCGTATCAGTTTGATTCATTTTGGTATGATATTGGTTCATTTCAATCGTACATCGATGCTCATAAAGAAATCCATGGAGGAAAAAGTATTATCGATGATACGGCTCAAATACAAGATTCATCTATACAAGGTTCTGTATATATCGGTCCTAACACGCTCTTAGAGAACTGTGTTATAGAAGATTCTTTGGTTTTTGGATCAACAGTTTTAAAAGATTGCACCATACGAGGATCTATTATTGATAC
>JAYELJ010000050.1:0-3708 GCA_034717395.1 Patescibacteria group bacterium | reverse complement strand
TCTTTTTGGCCTCTAAAATCAAGAGCTATTGGTTTTCAAGGTATTGGGGGATATCCAGCTAATCCAGATTCAGAAGATGATCTAACCAAAGCTTGGTTTACTTTTGAAATTGATCCTGGAGAAAAAAAAGAGGATGCCTTAATTGTAGTAAATGAATCCGAAAAGGCTGAAAAAATCCTTTTGTATCCAGTTGATTCTACTGAAGATAATTTAGGAGGATTTGCTCTATCTAAAAGGGGTGACGAGCATAACGAGATTGGATCTTGGGTGGAATTGGGAAAAAACGAGCTTGTTTTATCTCCTGGAGAGAAACTTAAGGTCTCTTTTACTCTTCGAATTCCTTCTGGAACATCGCCGGGAGAATATGCAGGTGGGATCATTATCCAAAAAGCTAATTCTGATAAAGATCCTCAAACTGGGTTTTCTATTAATACTCGTTTGGGAATTAGAGTATATGCTACAGTTACCGGACAAATTATTCGAAATTTGGAGTTATTACCTTTGGAAATAGAAAAAAACAGAAAAGATCGCAAGCTGCGCTTAGGGGCAATTTTAAATAATAAAGGAAATGCTTATATCATAGATAATATTCAATCAGACTCTGATGTTTTCTTTGAAGATAAATATTCTCAATACCTACATTACAAAGAGTATATGCCAAAAACAGACATACTTGAACGAGCTGAAGATGTATCAAACACCAATTATATTTGTAAAAAACGAATCTCAAGCAGAGCAAAAGGCATCATTTTTCAACCTGAACAAATCCAAGGGGAATTATCTGACTATATTATTCAAAAAAGAATTAATATAGATACAGAATATCGTGTATACTCAATATTTGGAAAAGTAATTCCAATGGTATCTATCAAAAGTTCTAAATCAGAAAACATGAAAGTAAAAGTCCTCTGAATAGAGAAAATAAATCCAAAACTTTTAGAGTTTTCTGGAAAAATAAATAAATTAGATTCTTTTGATTTTACTGGACTTGATATTGCAGAAGTTAATGGAGAATATATGCTTATTGAAGTAAATCGTAGTTGTTTATTTAATGCTTTTTATAAACAAAGTAATATCAACTTAGCTGAATTATTTATCGAGAAATTATTTAAAAACATTATATAATCTATTCTCTCTCTTAATTTTTAATTTTTCCTTTCTATACCATGTCATCTCACCACACACGTACCAAGCTCTTTCAAATATTCTTCGATTTTCTGATTATCAATGGGGCTATAGCTCTCGCATATGGAATACGAACAGGGTTTGCATCACATGCAAGCTTTCCTTTTAGTGAATATATGCAAACGGGGTTCCTTCTAAGTTTCTTCTGGATACTGGTTCTTTTCTTTTCCCGAAGCTATAAATATGACCAGGATATCCTGACTATTCGTCATTTCCAACGCATTGTGTATACCAATCTCATCGGTATAGCAACGCTGCTGGGGACCTACTTTTTCTTATCAGAAACATTTTTCTCAAGACTGATTATCCTCTATATATTCCTATTTTCTACTCTGGGTCTCAGTGCATCACATATCGCGATGCACATGATCCAAAAACAACTCTACCGTCGTGGAGTAGGAACTATCAAAACATTGGTGATTGGAAGTAATAGAAAAGCCCAACAAATCATAGAAAATCTCCAGAAAAAACACTCACGATACCAAGTCGTAGCAGTACTCGATGGGTATGGAGCTAAAGAAAAAGAAATCGCTGGAGTATCTATTCTGGGGAAACTAGACAAATTTGAACAGGTTATACACGATCAAAAAATCGAACATATTATTCAGGTGGATAACCTCGAACAGACACTAAATATCATTCACTTTGCGGAGAAAAATGATATTGGATATTCTATGATCCCCTATCTTCTCGGAGCATATCATGAAAATATTGATGTCTGTAATATCGATAGCATCCCTATGATACAAGTAGCAAACAAACAAAGATCCATATTTGAAGATATGTTTTAAAAAAAGAATTGCAAATTTATATAGAATTGATATAATAAAGACACTTTCTAGTTCATGTAAACAAATGCATGAGAAAACCCCTACCATATTTAGACGTTTGGTAGGGGTTTTTTGATTTACCTTTCTCGTATCAGGTGAAAAATCACCAGAGAAAGAATCAACAATGAACTTTCTAGTATCATGATGGATACTGATTAAAAAATAAAAAGTATCCCAAATACATGATTGCCCTCCATATATAGAAAACATTCATATATGTTGGGACGAAGATATTCTAATGAAATTATCAATAATACACAACTACGAACCTATCACACACCCAGATTTAATTTCCTGATCCACTTCGAGGAAGGATTTTTCTAGCTCACGACGCATAGGATCGGTGAATCGGTTGAGACACTGAAGGTCATGAAAAAGTTCTTTGGTATCGTTACAGGTATTTTCTTTCAGCTCAACAAGAGATTTATACCCTTGGGTAGCAATAGAACTCGGCGCAATATCAAAATGATCCAGCACACGACCGAGAAAATGCGTAATCCCTTGTGTATATGCTGCTTCTCGATCGTGTTCTTCTGCTGTCATATCGATCACCGACATCCCCTGTGACTCCAAAAATGTCGCCCAGAAACCCAAAAGTTCTGGATGAGCAGTAGACTCTGTAGTATCGAGTACATAATTGAGCCCAGAGAAACCGGTATTGGCCGAATCAGGACCAAACATCGGATGGGTTATCATGTAGGGAATATCATCTCACAGGACCTCCTGACACCACTGGAGAGGGAGTTCTTTGACCGAACACTGCTCAACAATAGTGGTTGTGTTACTCAGATGTGGTCTGAGATCCAATAGAGTCTGTCGAGTCTTCTGGATGGGTACTCCAAGAAATACCAGGTCTGCACTGCATGCCTCTTCTATTGTCCTCACCGTAGCAAACCCATCTGCCTCTACCCGATCCAATCCCTTTTGGTTATGATGATAGACTTGCACTTCAAAGAAATCACGAAGGAGTCGCCCCATAGTCTGATTGAATCTCCCGTATGCATAAAGTGTGATTTTCATAGAATTCGTTTTAAAAAGGTAAAAGTGATAGTTTTATAGCTCTATTTATTTTTACTATTTCTCTGTCATCTCGACTGAAGACGGAGTCGTAATGGAGAGATCTTTCCTAGATATAAGAAAAACTCCTGAGTAGTATACTCATGAGTTTTTTAAAAAACAAATTCTCGTAAATTAGTTTTATATTTTTCTTTTTGTCATTTCGACCGTAGTGGAGAAATCTGATTGATATTATTATCCCATTCAGATCCCTCGGCTATCGCTCGGGATGACAATAGTTATGTATATGAATTTAAATTCTTGTAAGAATTGGAATAATCAAAGGATCACGGTTCAATTCTTTGTTGAAGTAACGAGCTAGTTTTTTATGAAGCTCATATTTGAAATCATTAATCTGCTCGGTACTACGAAGATCCATATTGGCATAGAGTTTTTTGGCAATATCTGCCGCTCCAGTCAGAAGTTCTTGCGAAGATTGAGTAAAGACAAACCCTCGAGTGATAATCTCTGGCTGTCCTACCATTTCCATCTTCGGACCACGTACTTTGAGCATAATCATGAACATTCCTGATTTACTCATTTGTACACGTTCTGAAACTACCGATTCTCCTACATCACCAATACCGTTCCCTTGTACCAGAGTAATACCTGATTTGATACGATCCTGCATACGAAA
>JAYELJ010000049.1:44129-48503 GCA_034717395.1 Patescibacteria group bacterium | reverse complement strand
ATATTTATTTTTTGTTTTTATGTCTCATGATACAAATATTCAGGTAATCAAAAGATCAGGAGAAAAAGCTCCTCTCGATATTCAGAAAATCAAAAAGGCTATCAATTGGGCATGTGAAAACACTAAGGTAAATCCTCTTGTTTTGGAAACAAAATCACATTTGTATTTTAAAGACAAAGTGCAAACATCAGATATTCAAAAGACATTGATCAAAACAGCGCTCAATCTTATATCTGTAGATGAGCCAGATTGGCAGTTTGTAGCAGGTCGTTTATTTCTTATGGATCTGTATAAACAAGCAAATATAAATAGAGGGTCTTCCAATTTTGGTTATGGGAAATACTCAGAATTTTTCAAAAGCTATGTAGAAAAAGGATATTATTATAAAGATTTTTATAATTATTACTCAGAGGAAGATATCGAAAAAGCTGGGGAATATATCAAGCCAGAGCGTGATCTTGGTTTTAACTATACACAGATTGCTTCGATTAATAAACGTTATTTGCTCAACCCAAACAAGGTCGTGCACGAGCTTCCACAAGAAATGTATATGGGGGTATCGCTTTTCCTGGCTATTCCAGAAGAAAAGAAAGATCGTCTCAAAATTGCATTTAAAATATATAATGCTATTTCAGAGCAAAAACTGAGTCTTCCAACACCAACACTCTTAAATGCTCGTACAAATTTTCATCAGCTTTCTTCATGTTTCAAAATAAATATGGATGATGGGCTTCGTGAGATCTATCATGGTATCGAGAATATGGCGCAGATTTCAAAATTTGGTGGTGGTATTGGTGTATATCTTGGAAACCTTCGTTCAAAAGGGGCAACTATCCGTCATGCAAAAGGTGTGGGAGGAGGAGTCAATCGCTGGATCAAAGTGATCAATGATACAGCAGTAGCAGTAAATCAGCTTGGTGCTCGTATGGGTTCTATATCGGTAACACTCGATATGTGGCATCGTGATATTTATGATTTTCTGGATCTACAAACAGAAACAGGAGATATTCGTAACAAAGCCTTTGATGTATTTCCTGCGGTATCTATTCCAGATATTTTTATGCGTCGTGTTGATGCAAATGAAGAATGGACTTTATTTGATCCACATGAGATCAAATCAAAATATGGAAAAAACCTACAAGATTTTTATGGAGAAGAGTTTGATGCATTTTATTTGCAACTCGAACAAGATGAAACTCTTGAACTTAAACGTTCTGTTTCAGCAAAAGAACTGTTCAAAATGCATATGAAGACGGTCGTAGAGACAGGAATGCCATATGTACTCTATCGAGATACAGCAAATAGACTCAATCCAAACAAACATGCGGGGATGATCTATTCTTCTCAGCTCTGTGTAGAGATCCAGCAAAACACAAAACCATCAAAATTTATTGAAGAGAAAATTGAAGATGGAAATATTTTGATCAAATATCAGCCAGGAGATACAGTAGTATGTAATCTTGCGTCTATCAATGTAGCCAAAGTACATAGCCAAAAAGAAATGGAAAAAATCATTCCTATTTCTATGCGAGTACTCGACAATGTAATTGATCTTAACTTCTACCCAGTAGAGGAATCTCGTATCACCGCAGAAAAATATCGTTCCGTTGGACTTGGGTTTCTTGGTCTCGCAGAACATCTCGCAACAGCAGGCTATGCATACGATAGTGCTGATGCTCGAGAGTATACAGATGGTTTATTCGAACAATATGCGTATCATACAATTAAAGCATCTAATCAGTTGGCGCAAGAACGAGGAGCATATGAATTATTTGAAGGTTCAGAATGGTCAAAAGGAATTGTGTTTGGCAAAGATGCTTCGTGGTTTATGGCGAATAGTACCATGGCAGATCAATGGACGCCTCTGTTAGAGGAAATTCAAAAAACAAGAATCCGTTTTGGGTACCATATGGCTCCAGCACCAAATACCTCTACTAGTCTTATAATGGGAACGACAGCTTCTGTTCTTCCTATCTATAAAAAATACTTTGTAGAAACAGGTAGCATGTCGACCAATATTACGATCGCTCCAAATCTGAATCCCAAAACCATGTGGCTCTATAAAGAGTATGTGAATATGGAACTGAATGATGTGATTGATATGATGTCGGTAATCTATAAATGGATTGATCAATCGATCTCATTTGAGTGGATTATCAACCCAGATAAGATCTCTCCACGTGATTTATATAATTATTATGTAAAATGTTGGAAACAAGATATTAAAACAGTATACTACGTGCGTTCAATGAGTTTGGATGTGAAAGAGTGTGTTTCATGTTCCGGTTAATTTAAATTTATAGTTATAAATATATGTCAGAAATTTCAACAAAAAAACTGTTTAACCCACAAGGGGATGATACGATACAGGGACGTACTATTATTCATGGGGATACTACAAACCTCTTGAATCTCAATGAGGTGAAATATCAGTGGGCTACCGGGCTCTATCGAGTGATGACAAACAACACTTGGTTTCCAGAAAAAGTAAATCTCACAGAAGATACAACCGGATATGCCAATCTGACAGAAGATGAAGCTCGTGCCTACAAAGGGATTCTTTCATTTCTTATATTTTTGGATAGTATTCAGACGAATAATCTTCCAAATTTTAATGATTATATTACAGCGCCTGAAGTCAATCTGATACTTGCTATTCAGACATACCAAGAAGCAATCCATTCTCAGTCATACCAGACTATTCTCGAGTCGATAGTGCCAAAAGAAGAACGTGATGAGATCTTGTATTTCTGGCGTGATGATAAGATTCTTCTTGATCGAAATAAATATATTGGAGATATCTATGAGGAACTCAGAAGCGATCCAAGTGATCATACGCTGTTCAAATCATTGGTAGCCAATTTTCTTCTCGAATCACTTTATTTTTATAATGGGTTTGCTTTCTTTGATACACTAGCAGATCAGGGGAAAATGGTTGGATCAGAAAAGATGATTGCCTATATTCGTCGTGATGAGCTGACACATATCACAATATTTTCGAATATTATGATGGAGATCAAAAAAGAATTTCCTGATGTATGGGGTGAACAGCTGATATACGATATGGTAGAAAAAGCAGTAGAACAAGAAATCGAATGGAGTAATCATATTTTGGGAGACAAGATCCTAGGTATCAACACCGAATCGATCGAAAATTATACAAAATGGCTGGCGAATGATCGATTGAAAATGCTCAAAATGAAACCACTCTACAAAAAAGTAGTGAATCCATATAAACATTTGGAACGTTTTCAGGAAATGAACGATGATCGTACCAACTTTTTTGAATCAACAGTGATTAATTATACACAATCTTCCGGGCTGGCTGGTTCATGGGATGATTTCTAGTAAAAAACTATATATATTGCGAACTTCTTTGTTGAAATTTGCGATACGCACTCACAATAGCTATACTATTGCTCGCTTGCGTTTCTCAATTTCGCCTCGAATTTCATCAATATATATAGTTTTTTTGTCTTTTTTATTATTCTCTTTTTTCGATTTTCATGCATATACATTTTCTTGGAATCAAAGGTTCGGGAATGGTTTCTCTGGCTCGTATTTTACAGATGCAGGGGAACAATATCACCGGGTCAGACGTATCTCAGGCATATTTTACCGATACGATACTTGATAAGATGGGGATAGAACCACTTCTTTTTGATATTCAAAATGCAGAAAATATTGCTGCAGATATCGTAGTGTATTCTGCAGCATATGACGCAGAAAATAATCAAGAATTTGCTGCATGGAAACAAAAAGGCACCAAGATGCTCGGGTATTCAGAGATGATTGCACAGGTTACAGAAAACCAAAACCTGGTAGCGGTTACTGGAACACACGGAAAGACTACTACTAGTGCGATGCTTGCTGTAGTCATGAAAGGGATTCAAGACCAAAGAAAACAGCTGGGTGCAATAGAATGTCATCAGCCAGCACAGAATGAAAACAGCTTTGAGTTTTCTGCTATTATTGGTTCGGGAGTCCCTCAGTTTGATGGCATGGGAGGGTATACCTCTTTTTGTCATCCTGAACAGACACATTGTCATCCTGAACAGACACATTGTCATCCTGAACAGACACATTGTCATCCTGAACAGACACATTGTCATCCTGAACAGACACATTGTCATCCTGAACTTGTTTCAGGATCTAATAATGACTCTAGATTCTGAAATGAATTCAGAATGATAGAGGAGAAGGGTTATTTCATTCTAGAAGCTTGTGAGTATCGAAGGCATTTTCTGCAGTATAAGCCACAAGATATTATCATTACCAATATTGACTATGATCACCCAGATTATTTCAAAACAGAAGATGATTATGTATCAGCTTTTCAAGAATTTGTTGATTCTCTTGATGCAGAAGGGTCGG
>JAYELJ010000049.1:0-44029 GCA_034717395.1 Patescibacteria group bacterium | reverse complement strand
CAGTATAAGCCACAAGATATTATCATTACCAATATTGACTATGATCACCCAGATTATTTCAAAACAGAAGATGATTATGTATCAGCTTTTCAAGAATTTGTTGATTCTCTTGATGCAGAAGGGTCGGTTGTTATTGAACACAAAGAAAAAGATACACTCAATATTTCATCAAAAGTGATCACATATTCTATTGATGATAAAGAAGCAGATTATTATGCTCTCCGTACGAGTATTATCTCAGGAAATCAACAGTTCTTGGTATACGAAAAAGGAAAACCAATTGGGAATTTTCAGATAGCTGTGCCAGGTATGCATAACATCTCCAATGCCCTTGCTGTTATTGCATATTTACGATGACAAGGTTTTGGGGCTTGTGAGATTCATCGAGCTCTTCAAGGGTTTTCTGGAACCACAAGAAGGCAAGAATATATAGGGAAGTACAAAGAAAACACATTGGTATATGATGATTATGGACACCATCCAGATGAAATCCAAAAAACTTTGAAAGCTTTTCGAGAGTTTTTCCCAAAACATTTTATTATTTGTGATTTTCAATCTCATACCTATACTCGTACGCGTGAATTGTGGGATGGGTTTGTACAGAGTTTTGCAGATGCAGATCTGACGATTATCAATGATATATTCGCATCAGCCCGTGAAGAAAAAGATGATGCTTCATTGAGTTATACCTTTGCTCGTGCTATAGCAGATAATGATAACGATGTGTGTTATATTCCAGATTTTGATCATAGTGCTGAATACATCCAAAAGTTCATTGATTCTGATCCAGAAAAACAGTATCTTGTTCTTACGTTATGAGCAGGAGATAGTTATCAGGTTGGGAAACACCTCCTCGGTCCTTCATAGAAAACACTTTATTTTTTACTATTTTTTGCGGATATGTTCGATACGATTTTAAATATTTTATTTGTAGTTCTTGGATTTTCTTTTCTTATATTTATCCATGAGCTGGGTCATTATTTGGCTGCAAGGGTAACAGGGGTCAAAGTGGAAGAGTTTGGAATCGGGATGCCTCCTCGTGCGTGGGGAAAGAAAATTGGAGATACTATTTACTCTCTCAATTGGCTTCCTATTGGGGGTTTTGTTCAGCTCAAAGGGCAATCAGATTTTGATCCTAAAAAAGATCTGGAAATATCCGATCAGCCTGATTCGTATACCGGGAAAAATCCTTGGCAGAGGTTGCTTATCATCTCAGCAGGAGTGATATTCAATTTTATTGCTGCGATTGGGATCATGATGACAGCGTATATGATAGGAGTGACACCGATGGAAGGAAATCAATACTATAATCAAATGATCGAAGAAAAAGATGCTTCGATTATGGTACACCAGGTGATAGAAGGTTCTTTGGCAGAAGATATTGGTCTGATATCTGGTGACCTGATTGTTTCCATAGATGACATTCAAGTTCGTGATCTTGAAACCTATCAGCAAGCAATACAAGACAAATCTCAATTTATTCTGGATATTAAACGAGGAGAATCAGAAGATCTGATTCAAATAACTGCTACCCCTGATAGCACAGGAAAGCTCGGGATGATGCTGGTTCTTGGTATAGAGCTCGATAAAATCCAGCTAGGGATAGTGGATGCATTTATCACCTCTTGCCAAGATGCGATACACCTAGTAGATAGATCAATCCAAGGTTTTGTGACGCTATTTAATACACTTATAGAATCATTTGCTCTTCCAGAAGGTCTTTCTGGTCCAGTGGGTATTGTACAGATGACATCTGCTGCAGCAGATGCTGGGTGGACCGAAGGGCTCAAATTCCTTGCTCTGATATCTATTTCTCTCGCGGTGCTCAATGCACTTCCATTCCCTGCTTTGGATGGGGGTCGCGCATTCTTTCTTCTGATAGAGTGAGTCATTGGGCGTGGTCTTTCAGTGAAATGGGAAAATTATATTCATGCTGGAGGAATGATACTGCTGCTTGTGTTTATGGTATCGGTTACCTACCAAGATATTTTACGAATTTTTAGTTAATACACTCTATACAAATGGATCTTCTTATACAATCAGGGTTACTATTTATAGGTTTTATTCTTCTTATTGGAGGGGCAGATAAGTTGGTGGAGGGTTCTTCATCTATTGCTCGAGGGTTTGGAATTCCTACTGTGATTATTGGGCTGACTATTATTTCTCTTGGAACATCGCTTCCTGAGCTGATGGTGTCTCTCAGTGCCAGCATGTCTGGACAAAATGATTTTGCGGTTGGGAATATTATTGGTTCGAATATTGCCAATATTGCTTTGGTTCTTGGTCTTGCGAGTCTCTTTGCGGTACTTAAAGTGCAATCAAGTACTGTGAAAAAAGAGATTCCCTATATGCTCCTGGCAACGGTAATGTTAGTGATCTTTATGTTTGATAGCTGGATCAATCCAGGAATAACACAAAATATAATTTCTCGAAGTGAAGGGATTCTCTATATCATAGGGCTTGCTCTGTTTATGATGTACTTATTTTTTATTATAAAAAACTCTAAAAAAGATACTGCAGATGCAGAGTTTGCTGATGCTACTCCAGACGAAGAAATTCCACCACTTACTCTTACTAAAAGTCTTGTGTATATCATCCTTGGCTTACTTGCTTTGGTGTATGGAGCTAGCGTGATTATTGATTCTGCTACTTGGCTGGGAAATTATTTTGCTATACCAGAGTCAGTGATTGGTTTATTTGTGCTTGCAATAGGAACATCTCTCCCGGAGATTGCGACTTCGATCATTGCTGCCCGCAAAGGAGAAGTCGATCTCGCAGTAGGAAATGTTGTGGGGTCAAATATATTCAATCTTCTCTTTGTGTTGGGTATTTCTGCAACAGTGTCTCCTCTTTTGTTTGATACCAAATTGTTGCTCGATGCTTTCATTCTCCTCGGGGTAAGTTTTCTGTTTTACATCTTTGCTATTAGGGGGATGTCGATCAATAAGACAGAAGGAATTCTCTTGCTCATTTTTTATGTAAGTTATATGTCTTATAATTTCCTGTAAACAAAAGATTCTTGATATTAGTCATGGCTTCAAGGTATAATAAAGGGGATATTTCCTCTTTATTTTGTTTTTATGAATTTTCCTGCAGAGTATATACCGGAGACTCCCTTTGATTATGATCAAGAAGGATTCTTTTCTGCGTTAGAGATGGCTCTTTCCATTCCATCAGAAAAGAAAATAGAGATTATCAATAAACTTCCAGTTCTAGGAGTTCAAAGAATACAAAAACTTCTTGCTGTATTTGAGAAAGAAGTAGCAGATTTTAAAGAAATGGAAACAAAAGAAGAAGGAAAAGGAAAACCTGTTATTGACAAAAAAAGACAGAGAGCGGCTCTTGAGTGGGAAAAAGTAATAATGTACTTCAAAAAACAAGGGTATGAGATAGAGAGACAAAAGAAAGTAGATGCGGTGCGTAAAAAGTTGGCAGAAGTATAGTATATTTAATCTATTATCTAAAATCTATTATCTGTGTTATGGGTGGTCGTAAATGGCATGAAATAAAGGATAAAAAAGCAGCACAAGATGCTTCGAAAGGAAAACTATTTACTCAGTTTTCTCGTAATATTACTATGGCAGCTCGCCAGGGAGGTGGAGATATAGAAACCAATAACACTCTTCGTGTAGCGGTAGATATAGCCAAAAAACAAAGTATGTCTAAAGACGCGATAGATAGAGCTATCAAAAAAGGAACTGGAGAAGGTTCTAAGGGCGTAGCAATGTCAGAGCTTCAGTATGAAGCGTATGGTCCAGGAGGAGCTGCTATATTGATCAATGTCCTTACAGACAATAGCAACCGATCGGTAAATCATATTCGTCTCGTTCTTATGAAAAATGAGGGGCGTCTTGCTGATTCTGGGTCTGTAGCCTGGATGTTCGAAAGAAAAGGAGTGATTATTGTACAGGCCGGAGAGGGCCAATCTACCGATGATATAGAGCTTCTTTCTATCGATGCAGGAGCAGAAGATGTGGTATCAGAATCTGGCTCTGTGGAAATCACATCTTCCCCAGACATTTTCTTTGAAATAGAATCTCAGCTCAAAGAGTCAGGGTATTCAGTAGAATACGCTTCTGTCGATTGGATCCCAAATCAAGAAGTTGATCTACAAGGGGAAGAAAGAACTCACACAGAAAAATTAATAGATCTGCTAGATGAAATAGATGATGTGGTAGATGTTACTTCTAACTTGAAATAAATGTATACATCGATAAAAACAGTGTCGGCTGTAGTGCTAAGTTGTTGCTTGTTAGTAACAGCTCCTTTTGCATTTGCTGCTACTGATCTATTTATTCGTTCTACGGATGTTTGGCATATTCCAGAGCAAATCTTAGCAGAAGATTCTGTTCGTATTTATATCAAAGTTTCAAATAGTGGAGATGAGGATGCGACTGGTCTCGTTCGTGTGATTGATACTTTGCAATGAGGTCAGCAGGTAGGTGTAGATCAGGCTATCTCAGTGGTAGCAGGATCTTCAGATACAGTGTTTTTTGATTGGGTCGCTACAGATGGGGATCATGATTTCGAGGCTCAGATAGTAGAATACAATGGGAGTGTTACTAAGCAGCTGTTTTCAAAAATGTTTGTAGATATAGATACTGATGGGGATGGGATCGGAGATAGAGATGATTTAGATGATGATGGGGATAATGTCGAAGATATTTATGATGATTTTCCTTTTGATCCAACAGAATGGCTCGATACCGATAGGGATGGTCTTGGGAACAATACAGATATTGACGATGATGGAGATGGATATACCGATCAGGAGGAAATTCAAAGAGGCACAAACCCTCTTAATTATGATACCGATAGAGATGGTGTATCAGATAAAGAGGACCATTTTCCTCTCGATGATACAGAAGTACAAGATACAGATGGAGATGGTTTAGGAGACATAAAAGATGCTGATGATGATAATGATGGAGTTGATGATATAGTTGATGCTTTTCCAACAGATAAAGAAGAAGTAGCAGATACAGATGGAGATGGTATCGGAGATGCAAAAGATGCTGATGATGATAACGATGGTATATCTGATACGCAGGAGATAGAAAAAGGGTTGGATCCCACCAATCCTGATATGGACAATGATGGTGTTCTTGATTCGGAGGATCAGTTCCCTTACAACCCAACGGAGTCTATAGATACTGATAACGATGGAATAGGAAATAATGCTGATATGGATGATGACAATGATGGGGTAGCAGATTTTGCAGATCCATTTCCAAATGAACCATCAGAATGGAAAGATACCGATGGGGATGGCATCGGAGACACAAAAGACTCTGATGATGATAATGATGGAGTAGCGGATATAGATGATCTATTTCCTCTGGATAATACAGAATGGAAAGATACCGATAGTGATGGAATAGGAGATAACCAGGATACTCAGTGATATAATAAAGCTCCTGTTTTTGTGAATATTCCCAATTCAGTACAGGTAGAAAAAGGAGAATTGTTTTCTCTCTCTGCCGTGGATGTCTATGATATAGATGGATCTATCGAATCTCTCCAGTGGCTATATCAAGGAAGACTCCTGTCTCATGAAACGGAGTTGTCCTATTCCTTTGATAGTTTAGGGGTATATCGTATTGAACTTGTAGCAATAGATAATAGCAGCGAACAAATTAGTCAAGATATCTATATAGAGGTTCTGCCAGCTTCTGTTTCTAAATATTATTGGCTTGCAGTATTTTTTATCTTTTTCTCGGTAGTGGTATTTGTTATAATTCCAGGGCTTGGAAAGAAAATAGCAAGGAAATAATTTATTTTTCAATATAATTTCATATGTCTTCAGAAACACCCAATATAAATAGTGAACCGGTATCTCAGAAAATAAACAGACAGGAGATCTTGAGAGTTTCTCTCGAAACAATACTCAATGTTATTGTGATATTTGCTATTGTATTCTCTATTCGTTATTCATTCATATCGCCATTCCGTGTATCGGGAAACAGTATGCAAGACAACCTTCAGAATGAAGATTTTATCCTGGTTGCTCGTTCTTCGTATTGGTTTTCTGATCCAGAATATGGAGATGTCGTAGTGCTTCATCCGCCTAGCAGTGAAGAGAATTTCTATGTAAAAAGGGTTATTGGTGCTCCAGGCGATACTATTGAATTCAACAAAGGAAATATGTATATCTACAATGATCAATATCCCAATGGAAACAAGCTCCCGAATGATTATCTTACAGCATCTAATTCAGGCAATACCTATCTTCCAAATAAACAAAATGCACGCATAGCTCTCGGGGTAGATGAGTACTTTGTAGTTGGTGATAATAGAAGAGCTTCGAGTGATTCTCGTTCGTGGTATACAGCTGATCCGTCTACCAAAGGGGCGGTATCTCTCGATCGTATTGTAGGAAAAGCTTGGGTCGATGTTCTCCCTACACCACAGCTGATTGATGATCTAAAATAATCGCTTATTTTTGACAATCTGTATAAACTCTTATACAATAGCTCCGCCTTTTTATATTTAAGGACAGGCAAATTATATTTGCTTGGTATATTATCAATACCTAACTCAAAAAGACTATGAAAATTATTCTTACTACTAGTGTTCCAAAACTTGGAAAACGTGATGATATCGTTGATGTTCGTCCAGGTTATGCTCGTAACTTCCTTATTCCACAAGGAGTTGCTACATTTCTTACAAAAGAAACATACAACGAAGTTCTTGCTCGTCGTGCAAACGCTCAGAAAGGACAAGAAAAAATCTCTGCAGCTGCAGGAGAAATCTTTGAAAAAATCAAAGATACAGCTCTTGAATTTGCAGGAAAAGTATCAGAAGGAACACATCTGTATGGTTCAGTAACAGATGCAGAAATTCTTCTTGCTCTTAATGAAAAAGCAGGAGTAGAACTTCAAATTTCAAACCTTGTTGATTGTCCAGCGCATATCAAAGAAACAGGTGAGTATGCAGTATCTGTGAAACTTTCAGATGAAATCACTACAAAAATTACAGTAAACGTAATTGCTGAATAGTTGTTTGTTTTAAAACTACATCTTTGGATGTGGTTTTTTCTTGCTCAAAACTTTCCGATTCGTACAATAGAGGTATGATATTCTCTTCTTATCTGTCTCGGATATTCTCCTTTCTTATAGTAGGAGTATGTATGATTACTTGTTGATATGGTACTGCATCTGCACAGTTATATATCAACGAGTTTCTTTCTGCCCCAGAATCAGGAGAGCAAGAGTGGATTGAGATATATAATTCAGGGTCTGGGTCGGTAAACCTCAGTGGTGCTAGTGTGTGGTCCAATGATAAACAGAAACATACTTTTGAGTCGGGAGATGTGGTATCAGCTACTGGGTATTTTTTGCAAACACTATGAAAAAGAGCCTTGGCTAATGGTTGAGCTCATGTTGAACTCAGAGATGCTTCTGGATCGATTATCGATACTGTAGAATATGGAACCGATGCTATTCCCTCTCTCGAAAAATGATATTCTCTTGGTCGTATTCCAGATGCTGGTGATTCTTGGGTTTCTTATTATGGATACACTGGTGGGCTAGCAACTCCAGGTCAGTCGAACACCATAGATTTTTTGGATGGTATTGTTTTGTCTGGTAGAGGATATAGTATTTCTGGGTCTGATATTTCGGTGTATTGGGAGCAGAGTCAGAGTTTTGCAGGTATAGAGTATCTGGTTGATATAGATCGCTGTGTTTCAGGAACGTGTGCTCTGTTGTCAGAGAATATCTCAGGCACAGGCATATTTCTTGATACAGGAGCTACTGTGTATACAGATCTTTCTTATACGCTTTCTCCAGTATGGACCGTGTCAGGTTCATATATATCAGTAGAAGCAATCACAGAAGAGGTTTTTGTTTGGCAGTCAGTCCCTTTATGGGTATCTGAGGTGTATGCAAATCCAACAGGATCAGATACTGGGTATGAATGGATAGAGTTATATAATGCTGGTGTTCAGTCATATGCAATGGAAGATATGTATCTGTCTCTCTCCAATAGTGATGGGGTAGATGCTTTTTATTGGAATTTAGATTTTTCTGATTTGATATTCTATGAAGTAGTTCCGGAATATATACAACCAGGTGAATATATTATTATTCCTTTAGTTTGGTTTGATGGGTTAGAGGATGCATATTTTTGGCAAGAATTTTCTGCATCCAATTTGAGTAATAGCGCTGGTTGGCTCGAACTTTTTTATCAATGATACTCTGTAGATACTTTTTCTTATGATATTACAGGAGAAGATCAATCGTGGATTCGAAATTTTTCTTCGTGAGCAAGTATTGAACTATTTGATCACCCAACTCCAGGAGAAGAAAACACCTGGGTTAATGCAGTTCCTGTGGCACAGGTAGATCTTCAAGGAAATGCTGAGTTCTCCACATCTGGAGTAGTGGTTCTCGGAGTAGAAAATGGATCTATCAACATCACCGGAGAGAATTCCACCGACCCAGATGGGGATATTCTGTACTATGATTGGGACTTCGGGAACGGATCGGTGCTGAGAGGTACAGGTTCTAGTTTCAACAATCCTCTCGAAATAAGTTACACAGGCTCAGGTTTATACGATATTACTCTTACCGTGTCAGATAGCTACGGAGGATCGAGCAGTACAGGTATCACAGTCGAACTACTCAAAAACCAAGTCCCTGTTCCTTCTTGGAATCTTCAATGATCTAAACCTTCTTGGGATATATATGCCGGGTATAGCCTCAATCTCACTGGAGATGGAACAGTAGATCCAGACCAATGAAGTAATCTCTATTATTCTTGGGATTTTGGAGATGGATTTATATATGCTGGTTTTGGCACGGAATATCGTAACCCGAATGCGCATACATATGATGTCGTCTGAGATTATTCTGTTACGTATTGTGTTACAGATCAATTTTCTGCAGAAACATGTTTGGAAAATATAGTGTCAGTTACTCAAAAGCCTTCCAGTGGCTGAGGCTGAGGGTCTTATACTGCTGCATATAGATCTTCTGTTTCATCGAACCATGAGACTCAAATCTCTCATGATACTTGAGAGAAAGCCTGTACTGATATTCAAATTACAGAGATTCTCCCTAACCCAGAAGGTCCAGATAAAGGAAAAGAGTATATCGAGCTTCTCTCGAAAGATTCTCAGTCTTGTTCTATCAAAGGGTGGTATTTTCAGGATGAGAAGAAAGGTAAGAAGTATACAGTCAAAGAGTCGCAATTGTTAGACCCAAATACATATTTTCTATATTACACAAATGGAACTACAAAATGAGACCAAGGTGTAGATTTTTCTTTGATCAATAAAGATGGGAAGTATTGTCTCTATGATACAGAAGATATTCAACACTCATGTGTAAGTTATAGAACCGCTACAGAAAACATATCTTGGACTCGTAATCCACTCACTAATCGTTTTCGAAAAGAACGAACAAGTCCTGAGAGAAAAGAGTTTCTTTCAGAAGATTTTATAGAATGTCAGGTAGACCGAGTGATAGATGGAGATACTTTTATTTGTAGTAATAATGAACAGTGAGTGTTTCCTGTTCGTATGATAGGTATCGATACTCCAGAGACCGTAGATCCTCGTAAAACAGTACAATATTTTGGTATCGAAGCTTCCAGGTATTCAAAAGAAAAATTAACAGAAGCACAGGTTCGTATCGAGTTTGATCAAGATATCTTTGATCGATATTATCGAATTCTTGGGTATGTGTATCTTGATAGTGTTTTGTATAATCAGAAAATTCTTGAAGATGGGTATGCATTTGCTTATACCAAATATCCATTTGAAAAAATGGAACCATTTCGCCAGGCTGAAATATTCGCTCGAGAAAATGAACTTGGTCTTTGGGCTCCCGTTTCTGATCAACAGCAAGATCGTGTAGTATCTGAATATATGACGAACACTCAGGAAAAAACGAAAGAAGAAAAACAATCTCTCAAACAGGAAAAAGAACAGAGAAAAGAGGACCAAGAAGTCTCCCTTGTAACTAAGATAAAAGAAACAATACTCTCGGATTGGTTGGATACAGAGATAGAACATACGCAAAAAAGCATTTCTAAAAAAACAAAATCACTTTCTTCTCAAGGCCTCATACACACTAATAAAGTCATCAGAAAGAAAATTTCAAATATTGCAGAGATTATTTTCTCAAATGAAAAACAAGATATAGAAATAGAGGGGATTATTACCAAAGTTCTTGATTCGAAACATGCGTATTTTGCAGCTGGGAATCGTGTGTTTCGTCTGGATGCAATAGGAAGAGATCTCGGAAATATCTGAGAAGGAGATCAAGTGTTTTTGACAGGAAAATATTGGAAAACCAAAGAAGGACTCACTATTAAACTTTACAAGAGGGATACGATAGAAGTGTTGAGTAAGTCTGTAGCAGATATTCGTCCAGAGCCTATAGTTGATCCAGAACAGGTTACTCTCTCAGAAACAGATTTGTTTAAAGATTTTTCTCTGACCCAATCAATAGAAGAAAAAACAGCATGGAGTTTTCAACTAGGAAATATAGAAGTCTCTCGTCCTGATGGAGTGATTGTCGAGAAGTGAGATATTCTAGATATTCATTCTGCTCGGGCGCAGTACAATTCTGTAGGTCGTATTGTTCTCAAGCCAGAAGCATGGAGTGTAGAATATAAGGGGGAAGAAGTTGACTTGATACACAGTTTATTTGAATAAGAAAAAACCTCAGCAAATCGCTGAGGTTTTTAGATAACTCTTTACTTAATCTTTGTACGAAGGAAAGCAGGAATATCAAGTTCATCAGAAGACCCTTGAGCAGGAGACTGTGATGATGATTGTTGTCTTGGTTGTGGAGTAGTTGATGGTTGTGGTGTACTCATCGTACGAGGAGCACTTTGGCTGCTATCGAATGCCTGACGAGCAAATGGTGAATTCATCGCTGGGCGATTTTGTTTCATTGCTTTTTCAGCACGACGAGCAGATTCTTCATCAAAATCAGTAGCAACCACTGTTACTTTCAGCTCTCCGCTAAAGTTTTCATCAAGTGCTGTACCAATAATAATATTTGCATCAATATCAGCAGATTCAGTAATGATCTTCGATACTTCTTCTACTTCAAACATAGAAAGATCATTTCCTCCTGTGATGTTGATAATAATCCCTTTTGCCCCTGCAATAGAAAGCTCAAGGAGTGGAGAGTCAATAGCAGCACGAGCAGCTTCAACCGCACGATTGTCGCCTGTGCCATGTCCAATACCCATAACTGAATCACCAGCATTTTCCATGATAGTGCGTACATCAGCAAAATCTACATTGATCATACCATGTTGTGTGATAAGATCTGAGATCCCTTGTACTCCTTGACGAAGCACTTCATCAACGATAGTAAATGCATCTGTGATAGGAGTGCGTTTATCAATGATAGAAAGGATTTTGTCATTTTGAATAGTGATGATTGCATCAACATTTTCACGAAGTTCATTCAGACCATCTTCTGCAAGAGTGCGACGGCGAGCTCCTTCAAATGAAAAAGGTTTTGTTACCACACCAACAGTCAAGATTCCCATTTCTTTTGCAATAGCAGAAATAGTAGGAGTAGCTCCTGTACCGGTTCCTCCTCCGAGGCCACAAGTAACAAACACCATATCAGTATCTTCGAGAAGAGCTTTGATTTCTTCTACAGACTCTTCTGCAGCACGTTTTCCTACTTCTGGGTTTGCGCCAGCACCAAGACCACGAGTAGATGTTTTACCAATATTGATTTTGTTTGTCGCTTGATTATGGCTCAATGCTTGAGCATCAGTATTTACAGCGATAAAATCAACACCATTGATATTGCTTTTGATCATACGGTTGATCGAGTTATTACCTCCACCACCGACACCGATGACTTTAATTTTTGCAACTGGATTGAATTCAGGAGTGATATCTAACATAGGATTACAAATGATTTAAATATTATAAAGAAAGATCTTTTTATTTTTTATTTTGGGAGAAGATTTTTAAATAAATCTCCAAATGCTCCAAGAAAATCAGGCATTTTAATATTTATAGGAGATGCTCCGTTGTTAGATTTGCTTCCATGTCTTCCTCCGTAGAGAAGAAGTCCAATAGCAGTAGCATAACTTGGGTCATCTATATGTTCGACAATCCCATCAATATCTTGCGGGAATCCAATTTGTACTGGCAAGTTGAGAGTGTCTCGTGCTATATCAGCTACCCCAGGCATACGAACAGCTCCTCCTGTGATGATTGCTCCAGCAGGAAGCATTCCATCTCGGTGAATATATTTGAGTTCTTCTTTGATCATATAGAAGATCTCATTCAGTCTAGCAGATATGATCAAGCTGAGCTGGTGTTTCTCTACAGAATGAGTATCTACTTTAGAAATATCTTTGAGATGAATTTCTTCTCGTTTAGAAACTTCTTCTGGAATAGCATGACCATATTCTTGTTTGAGCTTCTCTGCCGTATCGAGTGATACTCGAAGCCCAATAGCAATATCGTTTGTAATGCTTTCTCCTCCGATTGGTAGAATCGAAGTATATATAGGAGTTCCTTCTTCGTATACTACAAGACTTGTAGATCCTGCTCCAATATCTATAGAAACTACTCCAAGTTCTTTTTGTCGTCTGTTGAGTACTGATTCTGCAGCAGCTAATGAAGCAGGAATAAAGTCAGCAACATGCAACCCTGCTCCTGTTATACAACGTTCAAGGTTTTTTATATGATTGTCATTCCCTGTGATGATATGAGAATCGACCTCAAGCCTTCTTCCTGACATGCCAACAGGATCTTTGATGCCGTGTTGTTCATCAATGCTAAAGTTTCTTGCTATTGTTCGTATAATGCGTTGGTTTGCATTATTCATTTGTCCTGCTTGGGAAGCTTCTAGGACTCTATATACATCTTCTTCAGTGATTTCACCAGTTCCTACCGATATGACACCAGTAGAAGTGTGAGAGTTTAGATGATCTCCTCCAAGAGATACATAGACTTCTTTGATATGTTCACCAGACATTCTTTCAGCATCCTCTATGGAATGGATAACAGAATGAATAGTTTCTTCGATATCAATAACGGCTCATTTTCTTAGTCCAGTAGAAGGGGTAACTCCTAAGCCAATAATATTAACCTTAGCATTTTTCCCTTCTCCAGAAAGAACACCTATTACAGACCGTACTTTTTGTGATCCGATATCGATACTTGCAATGACTTTTTCTCGAGACATATATGTGTGTGAAATTAAAAAGATTCTCGCTTGAGTATAAGGGAATAAAAACATCTATACAAATTTTTTTCTGGTTATTCATTTTGACGTATATCTAATGTTTTATATTTTGTGTAGAATTTGTTTTTTACAAGGCTCTTAGTTCATTGTTTTTGATTAAGAAAGTCCTCTTTTTGCAGCATATTTTTTCTGACATATATAAAGAAGGACTCTTTTCTTGTAAAAAAGGTTTACAAAAATAGTATTTTGTAATAGAATTTCACAGCGTTATTCTTGAAAAAGAACAACTGTTCATTATTTTCTTATCTTACTATTCTAGTATGGTGGCTTCAAAAGACAGCATCCGTATTAAGCTAAAATCGTATGATCACAAGCTGATTGATCAATCAGCTAAAATGATCATCGAAGCTGCGGAAAGAAGTGGAGCGTCTGTAACAGGGCCTATTCCACTACCAGTGAAAACAGAGAAATTCACTATTTTGCGTTCAACTTTTGTGAACAAAAAATCTCGTCTTCAGTACGAGAGAAGAACTCATAAAAGACTTATTGATCTTAGTGGAACAACAGCCAAAACGGTTGATGCTCTTTCAAGACTCAGTCTTCCTGCTGGTGTAGGGTTAGAAATTAAGATGTAGTTGTATCGATGCTAAATGTGGTTCCATCCCGGCATACTACAGATAATCATAATTATGTTATGATGATTGTCTGTAAGTGTCGGGATAGGTCGCGTTATGCTGACTTACCTTGCTACTCTAATCATTTTTATTTATTTCTTTCTTAGTTATGTCGATTTTGATTGGAAAGAAAATGGGAATGACATCTCTTACTTCGAAAGAAGGAGTTGTTACTCCTGTAACTGCTGTAAAAGTAGAACCTTGCGAGGTAACTCAAATCAAAACAGTGGAAACGGATGGTTATAGTGCTATTGTGGTTGGTGCTTCTTCTAAAAAAGAAGGGAAAGTATCTCCTCAGAAGTACAAACGTTATGCGGAATACCGTATAGATGATGTTTCTGGTTTTGAAAAAGGCTCTCTACTTAGTGCTGAGAATTTCACAGAAGAAGATCTTCTTCGTGTAACAGGTACATCTATTGGTAAAGGTTTTGCTGGTGCAATCAAACGTTGGAATTTTTCACGAGGACCTCAGAGTCATGGTGGGAAATACACTCGAGCAATCGGGGGGACGTCTGGCGCTACAAATCCTGGACGAGTGATGCCTGGTAAAAAAATGCCTGGGCACATGGGTGCTCGTAAAACAACTTTGAGTAGACTCAAGGTTTGTAAGGTAGATTCAGAGAATGGTGTTCTTTTTGTAAAAGGATCTCTTCCTGGGGCTAACAACGGAACCCTAGTACTTAGAAAGCAATCTTAGTAATTTAACTTGCTAAATGCATGAAACTTGATTTTTACAACCTGAAAGGTCAGGTGGAAAAAACAGTGGAGGTGAATGATGCGTTTTTTGCAGCTCCGGTAAATGAAGATCTTATTCATAAGGCTCTTCTTCGTCAGCTTGCAAATATGCGTCAGGTAACTGCACACACAAAAGGTCGAAGTGATCGTCGAGGAGGAGGAAGAAAGCCATGGAGACAAAAAGGAACTGGGCGTGCTCGTCAAGGTTCTATCCGTGCAGCTCAATGGATTAAAGGGGGTCGTATTTTTGGACCTACAAATGATAGAAATTATGAAAAAGATATGCCGAAGAAACAAAGACGACTTGCTTTGTTTGGAGCTTTAACTCAGAAAGCTCAGTCGAACGCTGTTCTTGGTTTGTCTGGATTTGATATTCAGGCTCCGAAAACAAAAGAAGCGGCTCAACTTCTTCAAAAATTGCCAGTAGAGAGAAGTGTCTTGGTTGTTCATGCAGATGACAGCGAAGTACTTGTTCGTTCGTTTCGTAACATCGAACATATTAAAACACTTGATGTTCAGTATCTTAATGTTGCTGATCTTCTCAAATACCGTTCAATTATTGTGTCAGAAGGTGCAGTAGACAAAATGAATACCATTTGGGCTTCTTAATATTATCGTGAACTAATGAACTATATTTCTGTTCTTAAAAAACCGGTTATTTCTGAAAAGAGTTTTCAATCGTCAACACAAAGCAAATTCGTTTTTATCGTAGGAGCTGATGTGACAAAGACAATTGTAAAACAAGCTTTTGAGAATCTCTATGACGTTTCGGTTAAGTCAGTAAATATGCAAATCTTGCCTCGTAAATTTCGAGATTCTGGAAGAAAGAAAGTCGTGCGTCGCTCTACACAAAAAAGAGCAACGATTACGGTAGCAGGAGATGCGTCTTCACTTGATATTACAAAAATCAAACGTTCGTAATTAATTAACCTTTGTTTATTGTGGCAATCAAAAAGTATAAGCCAATAACTCCGAGTTTACGAACACTTCGTACGATTGACTATAGTGAATTATCAAAATCTCGTCCGGTAAAAGGATTGACTGTTTCTCTTAAGAAAACAGGGGGTCGCAATAACCAAGGGAAAATCACTATGAGAGGTCGTGGGCAGGGTCATAAGCGACTATATCGTATTATTGATCATTCTCGTAAAGAAAAATTCGGGGTGCCGGCAACAGTAAAAACACTTGAATATGATCCAAATAGAACGGCATTTATCGCGTTGCTTGTATATGCGGATGGAGACAAACGTTATATGATTGCTCCAGATGCGCTTGCAGTAGGAGATAAAGTTATCTGTGCGGAAAAAGCAAGTATTAAACCAGGAAACAGAATTCCTTTGAAAAGTATTCCGGTAGGACAGCTTATTCATGAGGTGGAAGTGGTTCTTGGTGAAAAGAATACTGTTGTTCGTAGTGCTGGAACAAGTGCTGTTCTAACATCTCTTGATGGAGAATACGCACAAGTGAAACTTCCTTCGGGAGAAGTTCGCTATGTTTCGAAAGAGTCGTTTGCGACTCTTGGTCAGGTTTCTAATGGAGATCACTCACTTACTTGTCTTGGAAAAGCTGGGCGTAAACGTTGGCTTGGGAAAAAAGGAAAAGTTGGTGGTTCTCAGAAGAATCCAGTAGATCATCCTCATGGTGGAGGAGAAGGGCATCAGCCCGTTGGTATCCGTAAAGGTCCAAAAACTCCTTGGGGAAGACCTGCTCTTGGTGTGAAAACACGTCGTAATAAAGTGTCTGATCATTTTATTGCACGTACAAGAGCTCGTAGTAAAAAATAAAAGCTATTTCCTAGCTTCTAGATTTCTAATTTTAAATAAATTATGGGACGTTCTCTTAAAAAAGGTCCGTATATCGATTTACGTCTTTTAAAGAAGGTGGAAAACATAGGAGATGGTAAGAAAAAAATTATTAAGACTTGGTCTCGTGCAAGTGCTATACCACCACAGTTTGTTGGTCATACATTTGCAGTTCATAATGGGAATAAATTTATTCCAGTTATGGTAACAGAGCCAATGATTGGTCATAAGCTTGGAGAATTCGCTGTTACACGTACATTTCGTGGGCACGGTTCAGACAAGAAAAGAAAATAGTTTTATTTGTTATCTTTAAAATTTGCATGAAAGCACATATTAAAAATGTTCGCATTTCACCAAAGAAACTTAATCTTGTTGCAAAAATGATACGCGGTAAAAATGCTTCTGAAGCGATGGATATCCTTCGTTTTACAAACAAAAAAGCTGCTGATCTATTGTACAAAGCATTAAAATCTGCCGTTGCAAATGCGGAGAACAATGAAGGATTTTCTCGTGATCAATTGACTCTTGATAGTTTAATGATTACAAAAGGTATTGTGATGAAACGTATCAACCCGGTTTCTCGTGGTCGTGCGCATCGCATCCTTAAAAGATCTTCTCATGTTAATGTTACTCTTAAATCGATTTAGTTTTTATACTTTTAAACCAGTTTGTTGTGGGTCAAAAAGTTCATCCGTATATTTTTCGAGTAGGAACTGTCCGCTGATGGAAATCTAATTGGTTTGCTGAAAAACAACAATATTCTGAATATCTTCTTCAAGATGTAAAAATCAGAAAATATATTCAAAAGAAATTTGTAGAAGCATCTATTTCTTCTATAGAGATAGATAGAACAACAAATGGAATTATTGTTGCTATTCACACAGCAAAACCAGGGATGATAATTGGTCGCGATGGTGAATCACTCGCTCAACTTAATAAGGATCTTTCTGTTTTATTACAAACACGTAAGATTGATATTAAAGTGAAGGAAGTAAAACGTCCTGATCTTGATTCAAAAGTAGTTGCTGATAATATCGCTATGGCTATCGAACGTCGTGCTTCATATCGCCGTGTTGCAAAACAATATTTGCAAAAAGCTATGGAAGCAGGAGCGAAAGGTATAAAGATCTATATTGGTGGTCGTTTGAATGGAGCTGAAATCGCTCGAGGAGAATTTGTCTCTGAAGGAAGAATTCCGCTTCAAACAATCCGTGCTGATATTGATTATGCTCATAGTGAAGCGTTAACTACTTATGGAAAACTCGGTATCAAGGTATGGATTTACCGAGGAGATGTATTTAATAAGTAATTAAGTAAGATTCTTATGTTACTTCCAAAAAGAACAAAATTCAGAAGATATTTTAAAGGGAAAATCAAAGGTGTCGCTTCTCGCGGTACTGTGGTATCCTTTGGGTCTTTTGGTCTGAAGACACTTGAGCCAGGTCGTTTGACTGCACGTCAAATTGAGGCTGCTCGTCGTGTAATTGCAAGACAAACTAAACGTGGTGGTAAAATATGGATCCGTGTTTTCCCTCATCTTCCGGTTACTCGTAAATCAGAAGGGGTCCCTATGGGGTCAGGGAAAGGAGCTGTTGATCATTATGTTGCAAGAGTGAAGCCAGGACATGTTCTATTCGAAATCGATGGAATTAGTCCCGAACTTGTAAAAGAGGCTTTGACATTGGCTTCTCATAAGTTGCCAGTGAAAACCAAAATAATCTCTAAGATGCACTAATTGATTATGAATATTCTTTCAATTACAGATCTTCGAGCAAAATCTGTTTCAGATCTTCATCTTTTGTTAAAAGAAACTCGAAAAGAAGCATATGAGCTTCTTATCAATCTTCGTGCAAAACAAGATGCTCGATCGCATGTTTATTATAAAGCAAAGAAGCAGATAGCTCGAATTCTTACACTTCTTAAGCAAAAAAACTAAGGTATGCGTACAAAAAAAGGAGTAGTTGTGAGTACAAAAATGGATAAAACGATCGTTGTTGCAGTGGATTCATATAAAATGCACTCAAAATACAAAAAACGTTATCGTGTTACCAAAAAGTTTTTTGCTCATGATGAAAATAACCAATATGCTCTTGGTTCTACAGTAACTATAGAAGAAACTCGTCCTATGAGTAAAAACAAATGTTGGACAGTAGTTTCAGAATAATTCTCTAGTTAATACGTATTTATAATTTTATTTTATCTGTTGCGATGATTCAGGCTCAAACTGTATTGAACATAGCAGATAACTCGGGAGCTAAATCCATCATGTGTATTAAAGTGTTGGGTGGTTCTCGTCGTCGCTACGCTCAGGTTGGAGATATTATTGTAGCTGCAGTAAAAGAGGCTACTCCAAAAGGAGTAGTAAAAAAGAAAGCGGTAGTAAAAGCTGTTATCGTGCGTCAAAGACATTCAATTCGTCGCATCGATGGTTCTTATATCCGTTTTGATGAAAATGCTGCAGTTATTGTAGATCCTTCAAGTAAAAATCCTCGCGGGACTCGTGTATTCGGTCCTGTTGCAAGAGAACTTCGTGATAAAGGTTTTGGAAAAATTGTTTCCCTAGCTCCAGAAGTTCTTTAAATAATTTTATTTTCCATTTTTTATTATTTTTTACTCTAACGTATGAAAATTAAAAAAGGTGACACAGTGCTTGTTGTTGCGGGGAAGGATAAAGGGAAGAAAGGAGAGGTAACTCAATCTTTTCCACAAGAAAATCGTGTCATTATTGAAGGTATTAATATGGTGAAAAAACATGTAAAACCTTCAGAGGGACAAAAAGGAGGAATCGTTTCGAAAGAAGCATCTATCCATGTCTCAAATGTAATGTTCTTGGAAAATGATACTCCAGTTCGTCTTGGGTATCGTACTGAAAAAGGACAGAAAGTACGTTTTTCTAAAAAATCAGGAAAATCCCTTGCTTCATAAATTTTATTTTAACGTCATTATTTATGTTTGTTGAAACTTATAAAAATGAAGTACTTCCAAAAGTTCAATCAGAACTAGGAATTAAAAATTCTATGGAAGTACCGACGATTGATAAGATTGTTGTGCAGGTGGGTATAGGTTCTCTTGTTACAAAAGGAATGAAAGATTATTCTCATATTGAAAATAATCTTCGTCTCATTACTGGACAAAAACCAGTACTTCGTCTCGCAAAAAAATCTGTATCAAATTTCAAACTTCGTGAAGGGATGCCTGTTGCTCTTTCTGTTACTCTTCGTGGTCAGAAAAAGTTTGATTTTCTAGAGAAATTACTGACAATCGCATTTCCTCGTGTACGAGATTTCCGTGGTATTTCAAATAAATCATTTGATAATCAAGGAAATTTTAACATTGGGCTTCGTGAAACATCAGTGTTCCCAGAAATTGTTGTAGAAGATTTAAATAAAGTCCATGGACTTCAAATAACTCTTTCAACAACAGCTCAAACGAAAGAACAAGGCTTGGCTCTATTAAATGCGCTCAACTTTCCTTTCAAAAAATAAATCTTTAACCCTCTAGTACTTTGGCTCGCAAAGCTCTTATTGTGAAAACAAGACGGCTCAATCAGCGCTATCTTAGCGCTCTGAAAGACGGGAGAACTCCAGTAATGGGTGTTCGTAATTATCGTCGTTGTCAGATTTGCGGTCGTCGACACGGATATATGCGTAAATTCCAACTTTGTCGTATTTGTTTCCGTCAGCTTGCCGATTCAGGTCAAGTGGTTGGTCTCAAAAAATCTTCTTGGTAGGATATATCTTTCTCTTAATTATATTTGAAATTTTATATTTTTTATATTTGGATTTTCATGATATTCGATCCAATTGCCGATATTCTTACACGCATCCGTAATGGACAAATGTCTCGTAAGAATGTTGTAATGGCTCCATATTCAAAAATGAAACATTCGGTTGTAAAAGTGTTATTGGAAAAAAACTTCATTCAAGACCTTAAAGTTGTTGAAAGTGGTAAATTTAAAGAGTTAGAAATAACTCTTAAGCCAAATAGTGCTATGACACTCCGTCGTGTATCCAAACCAGGTCAACGTATGTATGTAAAAGCTTCAGAAATCAAACCTGTGCGTAATGGTCATGGTATTTCTATCATTTCTACTTCACAAGGGGTTATTTCCGGAAAAGATGCATACAAACAAGGCCTAGGTGGTGAATATGTGTGTCTTGTATATTAATAGTAAATTGAAAATTATGAATTGTATATGAATAACTTTTGTATAACTCATAATATTTCACTTTTTAGTTTTTAAACTATTCTTCCATGTCTCGTATTGGAAAATTACCGGTAGCTATTCCTTCTGGTGTTACTGCTTCTCTTGTAGGTAGTAATTTGCTTGTAAAAGGACCAAAAGGTGATCTTTCTGTTCCTTGTCACTCAAAAGTCAATGTTACAGTTGAAGAAAAGGAAGTGGTTGTAACGCGTAACTCAGACCTTCCTGAAGAAAGAGGATTGCATGGGCTTACACGTACACTCATTCAAAATGCAGTAGATGGAGTAACAAAAGGTTTTGAAAAACGTCTAGAAATCGTTGGGGTTGGGTATAAAGCTCAAGTTCAAGGAAAAGATCTTAATCTGAGTCTAGGGTTTTCTCATCCTGTTGTTATCAAACCTATGGATGGAATTGTTTTATCTATAGACCCGGGGAACAAAAATATTATTGTGATATCAGGAATAGACAAACAAGCTGTTGGTCAAATTGCTGCAGATATCCGCAAACTTCGTAAGCCAGAACCGTACAAAGGGAAAGGTATTCGTTACGAAGGAGAATATGTTCGTCGTAAAGCTGGTAAATCAGCCAAATAGTTATTATTTGTAATTTATTCTGTTGTTATGTCTATTTCGAAAGACTTTGCTCGTATGCGTCGTAAGACGCGTATCTCAGCAACTATCACGACAAGCTCAGATCGTCCTCGTTTATCTGTTTTTCGTTCGAATGCATCAATTTATGCGCAGATTATTGACCAAGCAGGCGTAGTTCTTGCTTCTGCATCAGATCTTCAATTTAAAGAGATGACAGGAACAAAATCAGAAAAGGCGAAACAAGTTGGGCAAAAAATTGCCGAACTAGCAAAAGGTAAAGGGATTTCAAAAATCGTTTTCGATCGTAATGGATTCCTTTATCATGGTCGTGTAAAAGCTCTTGCTGATGGAGCAAGAGATGCTTGACTTCAGTTTTAACTTTTAAACATTCTGTTTCAACATGGCTAAACCAAAAGCGATGAAATGAAAAATGGCCTCTGAATTTTTTGAAGAAATTATTCAATTGGATCGTGTAACACGTGTTCAAAAAGGTGGTCGTCGTATGCGTTTTCGTGCTACTGTCGTAGTAGGAAACCGAAAAGGTAAAGTTGGAATTGGTATGGGGAAATCAGTTGAAGTTGTAACTGCTATCCAAAAAGCAGTTGCTCAGGCAAAGAAAAATTTGCTTCGTGTTTCTATAACAGAGACTGGTACTCTTCCTCATGAAATTTCTCTTAAATTTAAAGCCTCAAAAATTCTGATCCTTCCTGCTGCAGAAGGGACTGGGATTATTGCAGGGAGCTCGCTTCGTACGGTTCTCGACCTAGCAGGATACAAAAATGTACTTGCAAAACGTCTTGGATCAACTAATCGTATTAATAATGCTCAAGCGGCATTATACGCACTTGCAGAAATAAAATCATAACATATTTATATTTATGCTTCAGCAAAATACATTGAAACCAAACCCAGGATCTTCATTCTCTCGTAAGAGAGTAGGAAGAGGGAATGGTTCAGGCTTGGGTACATACTCTGGTCGTGGATGTAATGGTCAAAATGCACGTAGTGGAGGTGGAGTTCGTCATGGATTTGAAGGGGGTCAAACTTCTCTTATTCAGCGCATGCCAAAAAAACGTGGATTCCGTAATCCTAACCGTAAAGAGAACCAACCTGTTTCTCTTTCTTCTCTCAATCGTTTTGAGGAAGGAACAGTAACAAAACTTATGATGAAAAAAGCAGGACTTATTGGATCTGAAAAGCTTCCAGTAAAAATCCTTGCAAATGGAGAAGTTTCTAAAAAACTTGTGATTGAAGCAGAAAAGGCATCAAAACTTGCATTAGAATCTCTTTCAAAAGCAGGATCTTCGCTTTCTTTATCTTAATATTAACACCTTGCAAGTTATGTTTGAAAGTTTCCATAAGATTTTTTCTATAACAGAGCTTCGTAATAAGATTCTGTTTACTATTCTTGCACTTGTTGTTTACCGTCTTATATCACATGTATCAGTACCAGGAGCTAATCTTGATGCGATACGTGTGCTTATGGAGGGATCACAAGTACTTGGTGCATTTTCTTTGCTTACAGGTGGTCAACTTCAGAATTTCTCAGTAGTTCTTATGGGGCTTGCTCCTTATATTAATGCTGTGATTATCATTCAGCTTCTTTGAGTAATTATTCCAAGTATGGAAGCTCTACAAAAAGAAGGTGAGTCTGGGCGTCGTGTGCTTTCAAAGTATACTCGTTGGCTTACTGTGCCTTTAGCTATTATGCAATCGTATGGGATGATTATGTTGATGAATCAACAAGTTCCTGTGGTTAATAATATTGGTTCTCTCTCTGTTCTTATTCCTATTATTCTTACAATCACAGCAGGAACTATATTTCTTATGTGGCTGGGAGAACTTATGACAGAAAAAGGAATAGGGAATGGTATATCTCTTATCATTATGACGGGAATTATATCTTCTCTCCCTGCTCTTCTGTTTTCAGGAGTACAGATCGCAGAAGGAAATCAAAAGCTTTATGTAATGCTTGGAATCCTTGCATTGGTAACTCTTGCTCTTACAGTATTTATAGTGTTAGTAAATGAGTCTAAAAGACAAATTTCACTATCATATACAGGTCGTAGTGCAGCGGGAGCTCCAACATTCTTTCCTGTTCGTATCAACCAAGCAGGGATGATCCCAATCATCTTTGCGACATCTATGATTCTCTTCCCTTCTATTCTTGCTTCATTCTTTGTGAATGCGACAACTCCTTGGATTCGTGAGACAGCTCAATCTGTTCTTGCTCAGACATCGGGTTCAGGAACATCATGGGGGTATATTATTGCTCTTTTTATCTTTGTTTTCTTTTTTACATATTTTTATGTATCAATTACATTCAAACCAGAAGAAATTGCAGATAATCTACAAAAAAGAGGTTCGTATATAACAGGTGTTCGTCCTGGAAAAGAAACATCATCATATCTTTCTATGGTTTCTATGCGTTTGAATCTATGGGGTGGGCTGTTTCTTGCTTTTATAGCAGCATTCCCTCTTGTTCTTTCAAATGTATTCTCTGAAATGAATTTTGGTACTGTACCATTTCTTATTTCAGGAGCATCTCTTCTTATTATTGTAGGAGTTGTGTTAGACCTTATTCGCCAAATTAATGGTTACTTGAATATGAATGATTATGAGAAACTATAGAAAAGTTTTTCATAACAAAAAACTCACCAAATTGGTGAGTTTTTTGTTATCTTTGATTTCAATGATATAGACTATACAGCATCAGAAGTGATACCCATAGCACGAGCTGAACCAGCTACTTGTTTCATAGCTGCTTCAATATCATTTGCATTAAGGTCTTGCATTTTGCGTTCAGCAATAGATCTCATTTGATCTACTGTAAGATGCCCCACCTTATCTTTATTTGGTACTCCAGAACCTTTTTGGATACCAAGCTCATGCTTGATAAGTCCAGACATTGGAGGTTGTTTTGTTTCAAAAGTAAATGTGCGATCGTCGTTGATATAGATAGCAACAGGAACTTTAAATCCCATAAGATCTTTTGTTCTGTCATTAAATTGCTGACAGAATTCTTGCATATTTACTCCAGTAGGACCAAGAGCAGTCCCTACCGGTGGAGCAGGGTTCGCTTTACCTGCATCAATTTGAAGTTTTACAATTTTACTAGCTTTTTTTGACATAGTATATATATAAAAACGATATAAACATTATAAAACCTCTTTTTACTAAATATATCTCAGACGGCATATCGGGAAGACATGCGGAATAAAATATATTTAAGCTTGTAGACAGGGATGTTCGTTAGAAGCTCTGTTTTGTATTGAAACAATCAAAATAAGATAAACCAATAACCTATTTCACAGAAAGGAATATATATAAACAAGGAAAAAGAAGCTCAATAATTTTAATATATTGAGCTTCTTAATGCAAGTTTTTATCGTTTATGATTTCTATTATTGGCTTGAAGTGATTTGATATCCTGTAGTATATCACTGTATTTTGGTACTTGAGAACTTCATTTTTCAAATATACCAGCTTGTAAATAGATTATAATATCCTGACCCTGGGGCAAGTGCCACTGCGCTTCTTCTATAGCTTGATAGACTCTCCTACGGACTAGGTTTCGTTTTACAGCTCTGTTATCAAATTTTCGACTAACTACAACAGCAAACCTATTTGGTTTTTTGATTTTCTGAAAAAGAAAGCGAGCATATAGTATGCTCGCTCTCTTTTGTTTTCCTATACGTTGTACACGAAGAAAATATTTCTTGTTATGGAATCTATTTTGTTTCGGAAGCAAAGAATAGGGTGATTATTTGATTTTCGAAGGGCGAACTGTAAGTACATGACGACCTTTACGGCGTCTTGATTTGATTACATTACGTCCATCCGGAGTACGCATACGACGCAGGAACCCATGTACTCGAGCACGACGTCTTTGTTTTTTCTTTCCAAACATATGAGTAAAGAGTATATGAAATAAAACAGAAGCTATTTTTCAAAGCCTATGCATTCTAGTAGAAAGACGCTATAATGTCAAAAAATAATAGTAATTTTCTAATTCTTATGTGTTTTCGTATCCTAATAACAGTATTGTTTTCTTGTTCATCTCTCTTTCTCATTTTTTTGGAATATAAAAAAGATAGAGAAAAAGGTGTCTTCTTAGCTGTTGGTCAAGGCCACTCATTTCTGTTGAGATTGGAAGATGGAACAGATTTTTTATTTGATACTGGAGCCTATGCAAATATAGCGCACCCATTATCCAAAGAAATCCCTTTTTGGGATCGAACCATAGAACATGTGTATATAAGTCACCCAGATAGAGATCATATGGAATGATTGCTGTATTTACTCGAAACATACAATATTGAAAACCTTCATATAACAGGGGTGTTAAAGAAAAGTCTTTTGTATGAGAATGTTCTATCAGCCTCTATAAAAGAAAAAAATCTAGGAATGAATATTGTGCAAGGAGATATAAATGATGACTTATCTGTATCAGATAATATTTTTATAGATACTTTGTACCCTTTTGACTGACATGCTGTATTTCAAAAAAGAGTGCCGGATATAAACAATACTTCTCTGGTGCATAAGATACAATTTCATGATAGAGCTATCTTACTTACCTGAGATATATCAAAAGATATAGAATCCATCATTATGGATAGGTACCAAGAGGGTCTGGATATAGATATATTACAACTAGCTCATCATGGATCGTCTTCTAGTTCCTCTGCAGATTGGCTTTCTTATATAGATCCTCAAACATGAGTGATTCAGTTTGGAGATGGTAATATATATAGACACCCTCATAATCAAGTTCTAAGTGCTTTAAATACCTGATGAATTGAAACTATTTTTGTAACAAATACGAATTATCATATTGATGAATAAGAATATTTTTGCTATATTGATAAATACCAAACCATTAGTTTTATTTGTTATTTTTAATATATACTATGTCTGAGAATATTCGGCTTATTGATTCAGAGAATGAAAAGACACTAGGTGTTTCAGGAGATGTTCTTCCTTCTGCTCATAAATATGCAACCTTTTTTAAAAAGTATTTGCGTAAGAGAATGAGGCAGTCAGGTTTTCGTAGGATTACTACATCGGGAATAGAGCCTGTTGGTATAGGAGAGTCTGTATTAAATAAAGAGAACATTTGTACTATTTCAAAGACACAGGCTTTGCGTTCGTGTAGTCCTACATCTATTATGCGTTCTTATCTAGAGAACGATATGAAAGAGTGGGTGCAACCAGTACAGTTATATCATCTACAAGAAATGTTTAGAAAAGAAGGTGATATGATTAGTTCTTATTATGAATATGGATTTGAAATTATAGGACAAAAAGACCCTGTTATTGCAGCAGAATGAATGAGCGTTCTCTATAAAATCTATCAAGATCTCGGTATTGCAGAAAATATTCAGTTTGTTATACATAGTCTCGGAGATGATAAATCAAAAGAGAAATATCGATTAGCGCTGATGAACTATTATACAGGAAAAGAAAGAAACTTATGTGATGATTGTAGAAAGTCTTTGGAAGAAGAATCTCCTTTTTCTTTATTAACATGTGCAGAAGAGGATTGTAAAATTCTTTCAGACCTTGCACCATTATCAGACAGTTACATTAATAAAAAATCAAAAGATCATTATCAGAAGGTTAAGGATTTTTTAGATATTATGGAATTGCCATATGTATCAGAAGGAGTTCCTTCTGTATCTCTAGAGAATCATAATGATATTGTGTTTTCAGTAAAATACACATCAGGAGATATGTCTGTATTGCTTGGAACAGGGGGACGTCACGATTCTCTTTCTCAAAAGATGGGTTCTACGAAGGAGATTCCAGCGTTTGGGTTTTCATGATCAATAGATGTTCTTATGGATATTATTCATGCTCAAGATATCTTAGTTGAAGATAAGGATGATATTCATGTTCTTCTGGTAACACTATGAGAAAATGCGAAGAAGAAGGCTTTTGCTCTTATGAATGATATGAGGGATAGTGGAATAAAAACAGTGATGAGTTTAGGTTCTGGACCGCTCAAGTCACAGCTATTAGTAGCAGAAAGATATCAGGCTCAGTATGCTGTAATATTAGGGGAAATGGAGATCATAGAAGGAAATGCTTTAATTAGGGATATGAAAGATAATTCACAAGAAAGAATAGTCTTCGAAGAGATTCTTCCATTCTTTACAGATAAGTTTATAAATTAATAAAAAGCACACAGTCAAATTGTGTGCTTTTTATATTTATCCATTTTTCTTTTTGTTAAATCCTGCGGGATCCCATTTCCCTTCTTTAATAAGCTGTGCTTTTTTGGCTTCATATGCTGATTTTTTATCAGCAAGTTTTTTTTCTTTCTCTCCTTTTTTTGGATCTTCATATTTTTTCTCCCAGCTATCAATTTCTTCTTCTACCTCTGAAGATTTTTTTGTATAGTTGTCTCGTGAGTATCGAATAGCTTCAATAATAGTATTATGGTCCACTTCATCTCGTGGTGGTGGAAGTGCATCAACAGAGAATGGATTGGATGGCATACCATTGATAAGCATTCTTGTATAGTATTTGAATTTCCCGATCTCCATAAGATCTGTCTCTGTAACTTGTTCTCCGTATTGTCTTACAAATAGAGGGGTATCATCTACACCTACTTGAAACGTAACCATAGAACCAATGTTTCCAAATACGGCATCTCTTACAGAATCAGGCATTTGTGCAACATATTGGTTGGCCATGGTAAGGTTGAGTTTGTATTTACGAGCTTCAGAAAGTATAGTTCCAAATGAATCAGTAGCAAAGTTTTGAAATTCATCCACATAGAGATAGAAATCTTTTCGATCTTCTTCTTTCATGTCAGCTCGTCCCATTACATCCAACTGTATTTTTGTGATAAGCATAGATCCAAGCAGGGTAGCATTATCTTCTCCAATCTTCCCTTTTGAGAGGTTTACAATCAGTATCTTCCCTTCATCCATAATTTTTCGAATATCAATACTACTCTTGGTCTGACCTAATATATTTCTAATAATAGAATTAGATAAGAATTGTCCTACTTTGTTTTGAATAGACCCTACTTGTTCCAATATTTGTTTTTGTTCTAGCTTGCCAAATTCTTCGATCCAAAATCGTTTTACTACAGGATCTTGAATTTCCTTAACCACTCTGTTTCGAAAGTACTCGTCTGTATACATGCGGAGTATTCCAAGAAATGTGCTTCCAGGGAAGTCGAGAAGTGCTAGTGTAGTGTTTCTTAGAATATATTCGAGTCTGGGTCCCCATGAATCAGCATTGAGTTTTTTTAGTACCGCTACAATACCAGAGGCAATAAGAGGTTTTTTATTAGGGTCTTCATTATCAAACATATTCAGAGCTACTGGATTATCTCGGTCAGAAGGATCAAAGAGAACAACATCTTTTACTCTGTGTTTAGGAACAGATGCTAATGCGTCGTCAGCAAGGTCACCATGAGGGTCGATAACACAAACCCCTCGTCCCATCTGGATGTCTTCATGAATCATGTTGCTTAGTATGGTTGATTTCCCCATACCTGTTTTTCATATGACATAGAGATGTCGTCTTCTGTCATTCGGTGTCATTCCGAATAGTTTCTTCTGATTTCTGAAATTGGTATATCCCATCATGGTAAGAGCTTCATCTGTATTTTCTGGTGTTGGGAGATTTACGGGTGCTTCAAGTTTCTGATATGGTGTGTATTGGATATTCGGTACATTAACATTTGTATTGGGCAAATGATATACGCTTGCTATCTCTTCGATGTTAAGAAGAATCCCTGGTTTATTGAAAGATCGTGTTTTAAGTAATGAATAGATTTCTTTAAAAGATAGATCTCGTTTTTTCCCCCAGAGCCCCTCTTTAAGAAAAGGCTTCTTATGAATGAATGAATTGTGTTGACTGTTAAACTGTCTAAATGAACCAGTAATAGACTGCATCTTTGTTTTAGAGAAAGATTTATCCTGATCTTTTCTGAGATAAGCTGCTCTAATGATACATCTAAATGCTGGTTTCTCTTCTTTTTGTTGTAATGCTTGTATCTTTCCTTTGTCCTTGTCGCTGAGACCTTTGCTTTCTTTTTGTTCTTCTTCGGTGTTTTCTTCTTTTTTTCCAAGTTTTTGAATAATTTTGACTAATATAGAGAAAGGGAGAAGGGCTATGTTAAGCAACAAAGGGAATTTAGATGCTGATGCTATTTTATTTGCTATAGTTTCTTGTTTTTCAATGGCAAGTTCAAGCTTATGAGAGCTCTCTTTCCATTTCTCATGCTCTGGGGTCAATATGTATTGAAATATAATAGTTTCTTGTTTGTGGTCTAGATTTGAAAGAGGGGCTAGAAGAGCAGACAAAGAATCAATTGATTCGTCTTTACTTCCTCCTTGTAGGAGATTGAAAGTTTTTACAGGGTAAAGTTCATTTTCTTCAAGCTCGAGTTCTACCATGTCTCCTGATTGAAAATCACGAAAAGATTCTATATAGTCATCACTGATTTCTATTTCAGCATTGGGGTATTGAGCATAAATCTGGTTTGAAAGGAATTCATAGAGGTCATTGTATGTCCATATATAGAAAGTGATATTCCCTTTTTCTTGAACAATCTCAAATGAAAATTGTTCTTGATAGTCAGTTCCTTTGAAGCTCTCCCAGAATCATATGTCTTTATATAGGCTGTGAAGAGATTCTAGGAGTTGCTCTGTCATTCTTGGTCATTTGTTGTTTGTTTTGGGTGTGGTGATCTTGATGATAATCTTTTCTCTTTCTTCTTGTAGATACTTAATGTTGTTTTGAGCTCTTTTTTTAACGTAGAGTAAGACAATAGATTTTATAACCTGATAACTTATATATAGTCATAGGCTATATCAGGTTACAACATATATAGATATAAGAACAATATCGTTCATAATTTAGAGTTTTTTGTTAAGGTAAGTGAGTACTTTGATTATAACAAAATTATCAGTAATTTTCAAATAATTGCATCAGTAAGCCTATTGATAAAAAGATGGTAAAAAGTTTTGACATCTGTAGGGAAATTTAATAGAATACCTGGGCACTTGAAATTGCAGATGATTCTAAGAAATGTTCGCCTGATAAAAAGTTACAAAAAGTTTTGACTTTTGTAAAAATATCTATAGAATACTCAAGCAATCAAAAGCAAATTGTTCTTTCAAATTTTCGGACACTTTTAAATAGTTTAAATCCAGTAAAATGTTTTTGACGTTTGAAGTGTAATAGAGAAGTCAATCAATTCCTTTTTTGTTATCTTGTGATATTACAAAAAAGATATTTAAGAGTCACAAACTTTTTGAAGAGTTTGATCCTGGCTCAGGGTGAACGCTGGCGGTATGCCTAACACATGCAAGTCGAGCGCCTAGGCCCAATGATTACAGAAGTGCTTGCACGGAAGTTTGATTTGGATTTTCCTAGGAGCGGCGGACGGGTGAGTAACACGTTGGAACCTGCCTTGTACTCAGGGATAGTCCACTGAAAAGTGGTTTAATACCGGATAGTCTCGAAAGAGTAAAGCTTTTGCGGTACAAGAGGGTCCTGCGGTCTATCAGCTAGTTGGTGAGGTAATAGCTCACCAAGGCTATGACGGATAGCTGGTCTGAGAGGATGATCAGCCACAATGGAACTGAGACACGGTCCATACTCCTACGGGAGGCAGCAGTGAGGAATTTTCGACAATGGGCGCAAGCCTGATCGAGCAATACCGCGTGAAGGATGACCCCCTTCGGGGTGTAAACTTCTTTTATAAACTAGAATAATGATCGGTTTATGAATAAGTCACGGCTAACTACGTGCCAGCAGCCGCGGTAATACGTAGGTGGCAAGCGTTACCCGGAATTATTGGGCGTAAAGCGTCTGTAGGCGGATGTAAAAGTCTGGTGTTAAATCCTGAGGCTCAACCTCAGAATCGTACCGGAAACTATATATCTAGAGGATGTCAGAGGTCTGTGGAATTCTAGGAGTAGGGGTAATATCCGTAGATACCTAGAGGAACACCAATAGCGAAGGCAGCAGACTGGGGCATTCCTGACGCTCAGAGACGAAAGCGTGGGGAGCGAAAAGGATTAGATACCCTTGTAGTCCACGCCGTAAACGATGGATACTCGCCGTTGGAGGTCTCGACCCCTTCAGTGGCCAAGCTAACGCGTTAAGTATCCCGCCTGGGGAGTACGGTCGCAAGATTAAAACTCAAAGGAATTGACGGGGGCCCACACAAGCGGTGGAGCATGTGGTTTAATTCGACGATACGCGGATAACCTCACCTAGGTTTGACATACTCCGAAGTCTTGAGAAATCGAGATGTGCCTACGGGAACGGAGATACAGGTACTGCATGGTTGTCGTCAGCTCGTGTCGTGAGATGTCGGGTTAAGTCCTTGAACGAGCGCAACCCTTATCCTATGTTGTATTTTTCATGGGAGACTGCCGTGGTTAACGCGGAGGAAGGTGAGGATGACGTCAAATCAGCATGGTCCTTATACCTAGGGCTACACACGTGCTACAATGGCCAGTACAAAGGGTAGCTAAGTCGTGAGACGGAGCCAATCCTATAAAGCTGGTCTCAGTCCGGATTGGAGGCTGCAACTCGCCTCCATGAAGTTGGAATCGCTAGTAACCGTGAATCAGCATGTCACGGTGAATATGTTCCTGGGCCTTGTACACACCGCCCGTCACGGCATGGAAGTCGGGGATACCCGAAGTCGTCTTAGCTAATAATTGGCGGACGCCTAAGGTAAATTCGATAACTGGGCTGAAGTCGTAACAAGGTATCCGTAGGAGAACCTGCGGATGGATCACCTCCTTTCAAAGGAGTAGCTAGCATATTTATATGTTTAGTTAGGTTGAGCATACTTATTATTTATAATAGGTATGTATTGAGATTATTATTGGTTGTACTTCTCTATTACACTTCAGATGTTAAATCTGAAAAATTGCTGTTAACAAATTTATGTTTGTATAGATTTGGGCGTATAGCTCAGCTGGTTAGAGCGCATGACTGATAATCATGAGGTCCCTGGTTCAAATCCAGGTACGCCCACCAGTTGAAAAATAGAATGGATTTGGGGCATTAGCTCAGTTGGCTAGAGCGCCTGCCTTGCACGCAGGAGGTCAACGGTTCGAATCCGTTATGCTCCACCAAAAAAGTGTTTCGAATTGATCTTTAACATATAGGGCTTTGTGGTATTTATCACAAAGAGAATGCAATAATTTATATTCACTGAATATGATGATGCATCTTCTGTATCTCTAGTAATTACTAGTTGATATAAGTATTTAAAACTAAAAAATTATGTTACATGCATAAAGTGGATGCCCTGGAACTACACTCTTATGAAGGACGTGATTAGCTGCGAAAAGTTTCGGCGAGCTGCTAATAAGCTTTGACCCGGAAATGTCCGAATGGGGAAACCTGTTTTATTTATAAAACATCCTAATCTGAAAAAATAGGATTAGGAGAGTCACTTGGGGAACTGAAACATCTAAGTACCCAAGGAAAAGAAATTAATAAAGATTCCCTGAGTAGCGGCGAGCGAAAAGGGACAAGCCCAAACCAGGAGTCTTGCTTGCAAGGCTTACTGGGGTTGTAGGACTGCAATGTGAATCCTTTAAATATAGTCAAATACGTTGGGAAGCGTAGCGAAACAGAGTGAAAGCCTCGTAGACGAAATATTTAAAACTTCTAGCAGTATCCTGAGTAGGGTCGGACACGTGTAATCCGGCTTGAATCTGGGGGGACCACCCTCCAAGGCTAAATAGGTGTAGTTACCGATAGCGAACTAGTACCGTGAGGGAAAGGTGAAAAGTACCCCTGTAAGGGGAGTGAAATAGATCCTGAAACTTTATGCATACAAAGAGTCGGAGCCTTCGGGTGACGGCGTACTTTTTGTAGAACGGGCCAACGAGTTAATTCTATTTGGCGAGGTTAAGGGAGTATACCCGGAGCCGTAGCGAAAGCGAGTCTGAAAATGGCGATTAGTCAGATGGATTAGACCCGAAACCGGGCGATCTAGCCATGGGCAGGTTGAAGCGAAGGTAACACTTCGTGAAGGACCGAACACACGTCTGCTGCAAAAGGCGGTGATGACCTGTGGCTAGCGGTGAAATTCCAATCGAGCTCGGAGATAGCTGGTTCTCCTCGAAATAGCTTTAGGGCTAGCCTCGAGTTAAATGCGTCATGGGGGTAGAGCACTGAAAGGGTGCGGGGGATCAACCAATCCTACCAAATCCTATTAAACTTCGAATACCATGATTGCTTATCTCGGGAGTCAGTCTATGGCTGCTAAGGGCCATAGACGAAAGGGAAACAGCCCAGACCGCTAATTAAGGTCCCTAAAATATACTAAGTGGCAAAGGAGGTGAGATTGCTTAGACAACCAGGAGGTTGGCTTAGAAGCAGCCATTCCTTAAAAGAGTGCGTAATAGCTCACTGGTCTAGCGATCTTGCGCCGATAATGTAACGGGGCTAAGTATATTACCGAAATTGCGGATTTTGATCTTATGATCAAGATGGTAGAGGAGCGTTCTGTTCGGCGATGAAGTCAAACTGACAAGGTTTGGTGGAGCGTTCAGAAGTGAGAATGTTGGCATGAGTAACATTAGACAGGTGAAAACCCTGTCCACCAAATACCTAAGGTTTCCGATCCAATGGTAATCAAGGTCGGGTTAGTCGGTCCTAAGGCGAGAGCGAAAGCTGTAGTCGATGGATAACAGGTTAATATTCCTGTACCACATGTAATTCGCCCAAGGAGGTGATTATTGAAGCTTTTATCTGATGTGACTTCGGTTATTGACAATAGAAGATAGATTTTCATTTTCCTAGCAATGGAGGGACGGAGCATGGTAGCAAGAGCCCATTAATGGATTTGGGTATAAGCTTCTAGGCGTTGATGAGAGTAGGTAAATCCGCTTTCAGAGCTGAAGAGTTATGTCAATTTTGATTGAAATATATCGAGAGAGTTTTGTGACCCAAGCTTCCAAGAAAATCTTCTAGCGAGAATTATATGTGACCGTACCGCAAACCAACACCGGTAGGTAAGTTGAGAATACGAAGGTGTATCGGAGTAACCATGGCTAAGGAACTCGGCAAAACAGCGACCGTAACTTCGGGATAAGGTCTCCCCATACTTGTATGGGGCGCAGCGAAAGAGTCCAGGCGACTGTTTATCAAAAACACAGCTCTCTGCTAAGTCGTAAGACGATGTATAGGGGGTGACGCCTGCCCAGTGCTAGAAGGTTAAGAGGAGGGGTTCACGCTCTGAATCGAAGCCCTAGTGAACGGCGGCCGTAACTATAACGGTCCTAAGGTAGCGAAATTCCTTGCGGGGTAAGTTCCCGCCTGCACGAATGGCGTAACGGTCTGGACACTGTCTCGGCCATGGATCCGGTGAAATTGCAATGGGAGTAAAAATGCTCTCTAACTACAGTTAGACGGAAAGACCCCGTGGAGCTTTACTACAGCTTGACATTGTGTTGAATTGTAACATGTGTAGGATAGGTGGGAGACTTTGAAGCTATAACGCCAGTTATAGTGGAGTCATCCTTGAAATACCACCCTTGTTGCAATTTGATTCTAACCCAAACCGTTATCCGGTTATGGGGACAGTGTTTGGTAGGTAGTTTAACTGGGGCGGTTGCCTCCTAAAGAGTAACGGAGGCGTGCAAAGGTTCCCTAATACCGGATGGAAACCGGTATGATTGTATATACGCATAAGGGAGCTTGACTGCGAGGCCTACAAGCCGAGCAGGTGCGAAAGCAGGCGTAAGTGATCCGATAGTAGCATGTGGGTGCGCTATCGCTCAACGGATAAAAGCTACCCCGGGGATAACAGGCTGGTCCTGCCCAAGAGTTCACATCGACGGCAGGGTTCGGCACCTCGATGTCGGCTCGTCGCATCCTGGGGCTGGAGAAGGTCCCAAGGGTTTGGCTGTTCGCCAATTAAAGCGGTACGCGAGCTGGGTTCAGAACGTCGTGAGACAGTTCGGTCCCTATCTGCTGTAGTCGTATAGAAAATTGAAGGAATCTGCCCCTAGTACGAGAGGACCGGGGTGGACAAGCCTCTGGTGCACCAGTTGTTCTGCCAAGAGCACCGCTGGGTAGCCATGCTTGGAAGGGATAACCGCTGAAAGCATCTAAGCGGGAAGCCTATCCTAAGATTAGTTTTCTCTTCCGCTTGCGGAAATAAGAGCCCAGGAAGACTACCTGGTTGATAGGCCTCAGGTCGAAGGGCAGCAATGTCCGTAGCCGAGAGGTACTAATAGCTCGAATGGATTTTTTAGTTTGCTTGTATCAACTAGTATTTACTGGTAAGATATAGATATGCATCTCATATATTGAATATAAATTATTGTATACTGTCCCTATATTATATATATATAGAAAAAGGAGGGTAATGTCTTGGTGGTTATGGCAATGAGGGTACACCTGTTCCCATTCCGAACACAGAAGTTAAGTTCATTTGCGCTGATGATAGTTGGGTTAAATCCCTGCGAAAGTAAGGCGCCACCAAGACTTTGTTCTTCTTTTTTTATTTATATTATTACAAGGTGTTTTCTTTGTATAGTATAAAAAGATAGAGAAACCCCCACATAATCTTAGGATTATGTGGGGGTTTTGTTGTTTGTTATCCTGTGTGGAGAAATAATATAATTAAAAACATCCAGAATTAGTTTGGATGTTTTTTCTTCTTGTATTAGAGAACTATCATAATTTGAGACAAGGTGGATATAGTGATTACTTTAACAATTTCTATAAGTACAATAGCAATAATAGGGGACAAATCAAGAACTCATATACGAGGGCTTATGTGTCTGATTGGCTGTATGACAGTGTTAAATATTTTGCTAATATATCTTAGGAAAATAGTTTTATTAAACTGAGAAGGAGAAACAAACCAACTGAGGATTACATATAGGAATATACTCAATGAAAGAAGTTCAAAGAATATCTGAAGGCTAATAATTATATATTCAAGAATCATAGAAGGAGCTTGAATTATTATGAAATAGAGTCGAGAGCAAGATTATTATTGTCATATGTTTCAAATATATCAAGAAGTGACACAATATCAAAAATAGTACGCATTTCTTCAGACATACCGCTGATAATCATACGAGTATTTTGAGATTCCAATGTCATATACCATTCGGAAAAAGAACCAATACCTTTACTATTTATATAAGAAAGGTCTGTCACATCAAATATAACTGCTGATCCAGCAGTGACATTTTCACTGATAAAGTTATCAATCTCTGGAGCTTTTACACTGATGTTTGTTTCATCAAATTTCCCCACAAGAGTAATAATATAAGTAGGAGTTGTTTTGTTCTCAATTGTTTGAAACTGAATATCTATAGAAGACATAGTAAATAGAAATTTTATATATTAAGAAGAAAAAAGATTCTTTGTAAAAGATATTTTAATACCTCATTTCGAACTCTTTGTTATATGAAGACTATCGGCTAATTTGTTAACAATGAATGTAAGGCCACGACCTCTTTTTCATTCATGTTTCAGGATATCTTTGTTTTTGTGAATGATAAAATTACGCAATTGTCTTGGTGTTAATTCTGGTTTTCCATCACCGGGATCTTCAATAGTAATATAGAAGACATTATTCTTAATACCTATTTTACATTGAACAAAAGAGGATGGTTCTGAACCATGTTCTGATGCATTATTACAGAGCTCATCGAGTACTGTTTTTAATCAGTATATGGTTTTATTATCGACATCATATTGTCACAGCATAGTTTCTACAGATCATAGAATAATTTCATTCATATGATGAGATAGATAATCCTTGGCTTGATAGTGAAATAATGACTCTATCGATATGTGTGATGATTGTTGTTTATTCATAGAATAGAAGAAAGTATGTATAATTAGTTTAAGTATTTTCTTTTCGCTTTACAATAAGAAAGAAGAAGAGAAATCAGCTAATTAAAATTAAAAAGAGTTCAAATAATATCAGAGGGGTGCTCTGCATGCTTATTTTAAGACTATTTGTTGATAGATAGTTATCTGTATTTGTTATGAAGAATTGTAATTGAATTGTTTTGCTTTGTACTCAATCTGGTGTGATACTATAGATTGATAGTGTATGTTCTTCTCCTGCTTCTAATTTTTTTGGTGGTTTAATTTCAAATCATCCACTATTGGTATCTGATATAAGACTGGAGCTTGTAATAAGACTCTGCCAAGTAGCACGAATATCACTTCCATAATAACTGTTTCCGTATACTTTTGGTTGTTGGTTCGTTGTTGTGATGATGTCTGTACTATGTATATCAATTTTTCTTCCCTCAAATAGTAGTATTTGAGGGGCTGATACAGATAAGCTGCTATTGATTTCTAATATTCCTGTATGTTTTGTTTCTGATTGAGTAAGGTCTTCATACATAATTATATGAATTTCACCATCGGAGAGTTCTGTGTTTGATTTGAGGAAGAATATACCATCTTCTTCTATAGTTACTTCTCCAAGCGCAATCTTTTCGATAGTATTGCGATATTGAGCAAAGAATTGGAGTGTAGCTTCAGGTTTATAGAATCCTTTAATTACTGGCTGGTTATCTGTAGTAATATTATGTTTTCATATATTTGTAATAATCGGGTGTTCGATATTTTGAAGGAGAAGATCGATATCGTCCCAGGAAAGAGGATCTGTTTGATATTCAAGGATCTCTGATCAATCATTGAGTCCATCTCCATCGGTATCTGGGTTTTCAGGGTCAGTACCCAGTAATAATTCTTTTTCATCACTTAATCCATCACCATCCGTATCAAGAGATCGTAATCTTTCTACTTCTTGGTCTTGAGCAATAAGGTTTTGTTTGATAAGCGTGTTTTCAAATCCATCTGGTAAGCCATTTATATTATTGTCTGTTGGATAGCTATATAGATCATTTGGATCAGATCATTCGAGAACCTCCATATTATCAGAAAATCCATCTTTATCACTGTCTGCTAATCGAGGTTTTGTTTGATATTTAAATTCTTGTATATTTGGCAAAAGATCTTTATCTGGATCTTGGTATGCATCATTTGGGTCTGTTGGGTCTAATCAGTGCTTTGTTTCCCAACTATCATCCATATTATCATTATCAGCATCTAGGAAAATAATATTTTCAGGATAATCCGAAATCTGTTCACATGATTCAGTCTCTCAGTTGAAATACATATTCTCAGAACAATTATCTGATATAGGAATACTTGTTTCTTTTTCTATAGAATAGGTGATGGAGATAATTTCTGAATCACTTGAAATATTTTGGTTGTTATCTTGAACAGTAATAAAGTATTGATATGTTTGTTGGTATTGAACATCTGTATCAAGAAAACTATTGCTTTGTGATTGACCTATGTTGATAAATTCTTCGTTTGGACTCTGTTTCCAAATATTGTAATGAAGAATATCTTTTTCAGGATTCATTGGCCAGAGAAGATGAATTCCTTCATTCGATTCGGTAGTTATAATGTAGCTTACTGTAGTTGGAGCGTTAGTATCATTATGAGAAAACAGTAGGGATGGTGCAGAGTTTAATGAGCTTCTGATATTATTAGAACTTCCTATGACTTTATATTCGGTATTGTTTTTCTCTAAGATATCTTCATAGAAATAATTATTATTTACTTTTTTGTATTCGCTGAAACTCGTATCACCTTGGGCCTTTTTATAGATAATATAATAATCGAGCAAGGTGTTTTCTATTTCGTCCCAAGATATTTTAATACTACTATCATCGATACTCTCATATTTGAAACCATTGATATCAGGTAATGAGATTTGTATGCTTTTGCTAATATCATTGTGGTTCTGAATTTCAATCGAGCTATTGATAAAAGAAACATCTGTAAGGGAGAAGGTTTGGTTCCCTGCTAATAAAGGATTGATATGGAATGAAATGATTGGAGAGTCTTTAGAAAAGAAACCATAATTTTTATTCTGAATGACTGTAAAGTGTTTTCCGTATGGGGTTTCATCCCACAGAACTTTTCTCTTGGTTTGTTCGTTTTGTATGATGCTGTAGTCTCCTATTGAGTTTTCCGGAGATATGTCAGAAGGGTACTGAAGAGCAGCGTTATAGGGAATAGTAAATTCGATTCCATAAATATCTTGTGGTGTCTTAAATTCAAGATCGTACTGTATGCTTTCATTCACTAAATATGAATCTTCATTGGTTGTTATAGAAAGAAACTCTGCTTCATTCGCATATCCGTATTCTATCGGAATATGTATATTAGTGATTACCAAGGTCACTACCAATATGTATTGGAGTATTTTTTTCAGAATTTTTATTTTTGTTTTGAAATATTTTTTCATATTATTATATCATATTTTTGTGTTTTTTTCATGCTGATTATATAGTTAGATTATCATAAGTTGTTGCAAAAAAAAAGAAACATGTTTTTATCATGTTTCTTTTTGTAATTTTATCCGATGAATATGTTCTACAAGGTGATATGGATCAGGAACAAATCGCGCAACTTTACTGACTTCTCCTGATGTGAGGATGAAGCTGACAATACCATAGTTGAGGATAGCTTGGATGATTCCATGCTGATTGATTTTTATATCTTGGATTTTTAGTATATCTATCATGTCTTGTTTGTTTTCCCTGAATAAACTTTTGTGCAAGATAATTACATGAGAATCGCATACTACCACCCCTCGTCAGAAGTATTCAAAGACCTCTAAGAATAATTTATGTGTATTAAATAGAATCATAGCAGAAAATCAGATAAATATTCATTGTATCACTTCTCTATCTAATGAGAAAGTAGGTATGTATTGTATAAATAGAACAAATACTCAGGTGAGAATTAAAATTTTGATACTTCGCAAAAGAACGATCCCTATAAGTAATATAGGATGTTTATTGGTAAAGTAATGGATATGTTCATTTTCAAGGAGAGAGAACATGTTTAAAATAATTGAGAATAGATGAAAAATAGGAAGACTTGTACGGATAACACAATCATAACATAGAGTATTCGTACAATATTGAGTTGCACTTTTCTTCTTTCTGGTTTACTCCATTTGTATAGACTAAGATTTTGGAATAATACAAAACTCCTTTTTAGGGCTATAAATAGAAATAAGATAGATGTTATGTAGATAAGCCATAGGAAAATATTCATAGGTTTGGATTATCGGGAAGGTGATAAAATTGTTATTATTGTACGACTAATTTGTTCCCAGTTGTATTTGTGTTGGCAATACTGAAAGAGTTTCTCATATTGTGTTGTTCATTCTAGAATGTTTTTCAGGATATCTTGTGAGGCTTTTTGTGGTGATGTGAGAGAAACAAGAGGGATGTATGGATAGATTTCTTGGTGTATTGGAATATTAGAAGCAATGATGATTTTTTTATTCATAATACCCTGGAGAAGAGGGAGGTTAAATCCTTCTTCTGAAGAGAGGCTAATAACCATATCATGCTCTTGAATAGTATTGGATAACTCGTGTTCAGAAAGGTGTCATAGCTTATGTATGGTGAGATTCTTTCCAGGATGAATACTGTCGAGAGATTGGTACAGATTATTTGTAAAGAGGGGTTTTCCTACAAGAGACAATTCTATATCTTGAGAGTTGTCAGTATTAAAATATATAAGCGACTGGATCATATATTCAATATTTTTTCTTGTATCATACCCTCAAAAGTAGAGGGCTTTTATAGTAGGTTTCTGAGAAATATCGGGGAATATGTTTTCTGTTATATGAGAATTGTTTTCTGGGTACCCATTATATATCACGGGGATACTGGAAGTATTCCACATGTGTTTGATTTGGTTTGCAGAATATTGTGATACACTCACTATTTGAGCAAAAGATACACATATCCATTTTTCATATAGGAGACGGAGTTTTGTGAGGGTTGATGATTGGTATTCTTTGTGTACATAGGGGATAATATCGTGAACACAGGCTATTTGTTTGTTTTTTCTCTTGCTCCAAAATGCACAGGGATAGGGGTTGTATATTGGTGATTTATAATGAAAAAGGCTATATAAAGCTCCAAATATTTGTTCCCAGAAGAATTTAGATATCCAGTTATTTCCAAGTAGTGGGATTTTTATGTACTGTATTGTATCTATATCCTGCAGGGATTGGGGTACAGTACAGTTATGAGGGACTAGACATAGTATTTTTGTATAATACTCTTGTTTTGCAAGAGAGAGAAGCATATATTGAGTATGATATCCTATTCCTGTATATGGTTTGCTGAGGAAAAATCCGTTAAACAAAAGACGATATGTTTTGGGAGGAGTGGTTGTCAAAATAGATACAGAATTTATATTGTTATTTTATTCATGGCAGAGCTATTTGATACTCTTTTATATCGTATTGAAGAGACTTATCCAGAAGAAAAGACTTCTCGGTTGTTTTATACATCAATGAAGTACCTTTTTACAAAATATAATCCATCGTATAACCGAGGGGTCGATTTAGAGTTATATAAAAAACATTGTTATCGCTTTATTTCTATACTAGTAGAATTTGAAGCAGATTACAATACGATCATAGCAGCGATGTTGTATCCAATATATTATCATAACGCTACAGATAGAAAAGAAGTTCAATTGTTAGTGTGAGAAGAGGTGGAAACATTGGTATATGATATATATGAATTGGATCAGTTTCATTTTGATATGAATTTGCAAAAGATGAATCTAGAATCACTTCGTTCTATGTTTCTCATTGCATCTCATGATCTGAGAGCTATGTATATATATATATTAGATATCTATACTCGTTTACTACTCTACAAAGAGTCCTTATATGATATTTCTGACTCTGTGCTCAAAGAGATATTGTATATTTATGCTCCTATAGCAGCGCAGATGGGACTTTGGCAGATAAAAGAAAAAATGGAAGATATTGCTTTTGAAATGATGTATCCGGATCAGTATCAGAGAGTACAAAGTTTATTGTATGAAGAAAAAGAATTGAGTGAACAATTTCTTCATACATTTGAAGAAGATATAAAACATCAACTTGATACTATTGGTATATCGTATACGGTAACTTCTCGGACCAAACATATATATAGTTTGTACAAGAAGATGATACTTAAAGGGTTATCTATCGATCAGGTGTATGATTTATTTGCTATTCGTATTATTACACAAACAGAACTCGATTGTTATAAAGTGCTTACTTTGCTGCATTCTCATTTTCAACCAGATGTATCACGTATTAAGGATTATATTGCTGTCCCGAAATCGAATGGATACCGTTCTATTCATACAACTCTTACAATTGATGATATTCATAAGGTAGAAGTTCAGGTACGAACAGAAGAGATGGATAGAGAGGCTTCTGTAGGTCAAGCGGCTCATTTTATCTACTCGAACTTTAAGAAATCACAGAGAATGACAGATCAACAAAGGAAATTACATGAGTCTTTGAATAATACATTGCAGGATATTCAATATGGAAAGTCGTCTCATATTGATACGGTATTTGAAAACACTATTTTTGTAACACTTAATAAAAAGAAAATAGTGTCAGTAGATAATGGGATGGTATTAGGAGATTTTTTAAAAAAGCAGTATCCATATAGTTACAGGAAGCTTGCTCAACCAAAAATCAATAAGAAAAAACAAAAAGACTCCTATGTGTTGCAAAATGGGGATATGATTGAAACACGATTCCAGACCGGTTTTTTTATTACTGTTCGATAAATTTCTGCACAATAAATAGTTCTTTTTTCCCATCAGTTTCTTTGAGGTATATACCTATACCGATTTGATTGAAGTCGTGGAATGTTCCAAAGATATTGGCACGATGATTGTTTTCGTTTTCTGGTTCTGAAATCATTCCGTATGTTTTGTCAGCGTGGATAAGGTAGAGAGTATCCAGGATTGATCGAGTATTTGATGATGCCCATCAGATATTCTCTGCTGCAGATATATATTCAATATTCGCATCGCTAATACGAGCAAAAGGAGTAGCTGTCTCAGGACATTCTTGATTATCTTCGATGATAATGCCACAATGGCTAGATCTTAAATTATTTTCTGCAAGAAATTGTGCATGTTGGCGGGCAGCTGTTGAAAGGTCTGAGTTTAGTATTAATATTTCTTTTCCTTCTTCTTGTCGAGAAGCATTGATCATAGACCACAGAAGAGTTTCGTATGCTTGTGTATTGTGTATGCTTTGTTTTGTGTTGGGTTGATCCGTGCTATTATCTGGGTGAGCATATTGGTATAGAATTTTTGCCCCTTGTATGCGAGTTACTAGCTCATCTGGTTTGAACTCTCCATTGATTCCAGATACGAGCTTTTTGTTGGTTGCATAGCTAATATAGCCTATAGCCCAGTGGCTCTCTTGTATATCCGAAAAATTATTGATCAGGTCTATTGGGGGTACATCTTGATTTGTCTCAAAGAGGATTTTGAGGAATTGTGCGCGTGTTACTGGCTGATCAGGAGCAAAGCTTCCAGATCCAACTCCATTGATGATACCATTTTGATAGGCTGTTTCGATATATGGAAAGAGAGAGCTCCCGGTTTGTACATCTAAAAATGAAGAAGTTGTATCTATCGTTGTGATAAGCTCTGTTTCTGATTGTACAAGAATCATCTGAACGACTTCTCCACGGGTAAGAGCTTGTGTTGGAAGAAATTGTTTGTTTTCAATATTGAAAAAGTTATTTTCTTGAGCATATTGAGCAGAAGGATAACCCCAATGATCTTCTGGGATATCTACAAAAAAACTCTCTGCTTGTGCAGATGGGATAGAAACAAATAGATATAGGAGAATAAAGCGAAAGATATGTTTCATGGAATTTGAAATAAAAGTATAAGTTAGTAAGATCCGAGTATATGAATGTTTTTTGCAAATAATGAAAGTTCT
>JAYELJ010000048.1:0-3874 GCA_034717395.1 Patescibacteria group bacterium | reverse complement strand
TAAAGAGATAGGAAATGAGTACAGAAATATACACAGTATTAATGAATCTTCACAACAAGAACTCTACTGAATAGCTCAAAAAGAAAATGGAAAGTATATTGCCGTAATAAATGGGAAAGAAATAGATAATAATAATAATAATATATCTTCATTTTCTATTTCTAAAACATGAGATCATCTATATATAATTAAAAAAGAAAACGGAAAAGAAATCGCTCTTCTAAATAATAAAGAAATTACTAAGGAATATACTGATATATTAAAGTTTCAACAAACAATAGATTGAGATTATTTCCTAATTGTTCAAAATAATGAAGGGAAATATATATCTATTATTAATGGAGAAGAAGTAGGTCCTCAATACACTTATCAAGGCAGCAGTATAAGTACAACAGATTGACAACATTATACCATTATGAAAAAAGAAAATAGCAATGTGGTGCTTCTTAAAAACTGACAAGAAGTAAGTTGAGAATATAAGTATTTATGAGCTATAATAAAAGGAAAAGAAAACATTATAATATCAGCGATAAAAAATAATTGAATGCATGTTATTCTTGATAATGGAATAGAAATAAGCCCAGAATATCAACAAATATGTAATCCTAAGTTTGTATCAGATGAAACATATGTTGCATTCGATATCAGAGAAGATTGAATAAAGATGTCTGCAGAGATTAAACTATAATATAATCTATATACTATAAAAATTCGTTTTATAGATAACGATGATGAGCATATGAAATGTGGCAAATTTGCGATCAAAGGATGTTTTCTAAAAAAAGTGAAGAAGTAATAATACTTCTTCACTTTTTCTTTATACCTATATCTGGCGCTCACACCAGGAATCGAACCTGGGCTCATGGCACCGGAAACCACTGCTCTATCCACTGAGCTATGCAAGCATATGACCCCATGATAATACCAAAGAATGAATTAAAATTCAATTATAGTAGTAAAATACCGAGAGGAACCCCAATAACAAACAAGAGAAACACAAGAAATCTCCAAACATTACGACTCAGAAATTGCACCGAATTCACTGCGACTGGGACAAACCATTTCATGAGAACAATGCAAAGCACAGAAACCACAAAACTCAGACCCAAGATAATCAAAATAATCTCGATAGCTGAAGTGGATTGACTCATCAGAGCCACGATCAGCGTATCAATAATACGAGTGGTCCCCGCCCCGAGAATAAAGAATATCACGGTACGAATCTGAATAACACGAGAAAGATAAAATGGAAGCAAAATAGCTTCACTCGCTAATGCTGACATAGTAAGTAGTGTCAGAAATGCTCCAAACAAGAACGCAAAAATGGGATTTCTCACCCACTCGATAAATATAAATTCTCGCTTGACCACCAAGTCTCGAAGCTTGCGCCAAAAATGCTTCCCAGCCTCAGCGATACACACACAATCAGCCAGAGGATCTTTTCTCTTTTTCCAAGGAAGGAGCCCAACAAATGTGGTAATCTTTTTCTTATTATCATCGGTATAGGTTACCTGAAACAGCCCAATAACGAGATCAAATAGCTTGAGCGCTCCAATGACTGAAAAAAGTGATAACCCAAGAAGTATTCCTGGAGAAAAATATGATGACAGGAAGTCTATGATAGGCATAAACATATCACGAAACTCTCAACCTGATTGATCAAAACTCATCCCTATAGCTATAGATTGCATCAAATGCATATCAAATACCAAAGGGAGTGTGATCAGTGCTATAACCCCAAGAAAAAGAGGAATCAATATATCTGCTATAGGAAACCCAAAAGAACGCACTCATCATTTTCCACTGATATATTCCATCAGAGAACTTATAAGAAATATAATCTTGGGAGCCATCAGTGTTCCGATAATGATAAATCCGAGCTGCAGAGAACTAATAGCCCGAATAGACTCCAAACTAATACCCAATGCTGTTACCGGACCTCCCCCCATAGCAATCACAGAAAATAAAAGCCCAACAGAAAAACTCTTTTCCAATGAGACAAAATAACTCTGCATCTGATCCATAATATCTCCAACCAAGAAAAGCTGCAAAGCCGTCTTGATAAAATCGAGAGAAAAGAGAAGAAAAAAACAAGCTCCTATAAAGAGTCACAGTTTCATTATAGTAAAAAACACCCTACTCCCATACCGAAGCAATATATCCCGTTTTGTCTCTTCCGCCTTTTTCCAAAAAAGCTGCATAAGAATAGGTCTTTAAAATATATATTCGTAGTATTATACCAAAAAGAAAGAAAAAAATCGATGATCTGCACTTGCAAGAAACTGTAAAATATTTTAATATTCAGAAGACAATTTTGAAAGGAAAAAGAACTATGAACCAAGAGGAAATAAAAAGAAGAACAAGATCAGGAGATGATGCAAATAAGGTTTGGGAATTTATCACCCATTCTCAGATCACAACAAAGCTCAGAATAAAGGCTCTGTTAGAGGTAAATAATTGCAAAAGTACAGATCCATTATTTACACAGTGCGGAATACTTCATAAGATAGTAGGAGCTCAACAATCTGCTATTATTCTTCCTTCAAGAGAAGAAAAGTATACTGTTACTGCCAAGATGAAAACTACTCAAGATTTCTTACACAATATCCAAGAAGGGAAATTTGATACATATAGATATGTTTCACTAGGACTTGGATATGTATTTATCTTCAAGAGAAAAGAAAAGTTAACATCGGAAGAAAAGATGTTTATGAATCTGCTCAAGCAAACTATCGAGCAAAAAGCATCGTACATTGAACTATAAAAGAGCCAGGGATAATTCCCCGGCTCTCTTTTTATATTTCAACTTATTTCACAATCAGATTGATCAATTTATTTGGAATATAGATCACTTTTACAATTTCTTTTCCTTCGATGTGTTTCTGTGTTTTCTCTGATGTTTTGATAAGTTCCAAAGCCTCATCCTGAGAAATATCAGTAGGAGCTTGCATTTTATCTCGAACCTTCCCAAGAATCTGTACTACCAATTCAAATGAAGCATCTTTTGCTTTACTTTCATCTCCTTGTGGCCATCCAGCATCAAAGATAGTAGTTGCAGCTGACGTATCATAGTACTTCTCCCAAAGCTGTTCCGCTGTGAACGGGAAGATTGGTGCCAATACCTGCAAAATCATTTTATATTCTTCTTTTCCAATTTGTTTTCCATTCACCTCATTGACCCATTTCATCAGATGAGATACCAGTGTATTGTATTGAAAATTATCAAAATCTCGTTGGTATGCCAGCAAACATTTATGGGTAGATACAACTACTTCCTCTGCTGAGGTATCTACTGGAGTAAGTGATCGAAAACGTTGCAGAAAACGTGATACCCCTTCTACCCCTTGATCATTCCATTCTACATCATCTGATGGAGGTCCGATGAAGAGTTCGTATCCACGAATAGCATCAGTACCATAGTCATTTACTAGTTCATCTGGAGAGATTCCATTCCCTTTTGATTTGGACATCTTTTTCCCAAAACGATAGATCATCCCTTGAGTAAAGAGCGATTTGAATGGTTCTACAAAATCAAGAAGACCAATTTTATTGAGCGCTTTAGTAAAGAAACGTGCATAGAGCAGATGAAGAACTGCATGTTCGACTCCCCCGACGTATTGATTAACTGGCATCCATTTCTTGGTAACTTCTGGATCAAATACTTGTGAGTCTTTTGACTCTGATGTCATGCTTGGATAACGAAGAAAGTACCAAGAAGAATCCACAAATGTATCCATGGTATCAGTTTCACGCTTCGCAGCAGATCCACATTTTGGACAACTACAGTGTACAAAATCTTCTGACTGAGCCAGTGGATTCCCTCCTTCTGAACTAAACTCTACATCACGAGGATGCTCTACTGGCAGTTGATCTT
>JAYELJ010000047.1:0-17770 GCA_034717395.1 Patescibacteria group bacterium | reverse complement strand
ACTATCACATAAAAATCTTTTCGCATAATATCTGCAATATCAACAAGCCGAGCTATATATTCAATATATTCATAGGTTTGTTTGCGGATGAGTTCATTCTTTTGTTCTTGCGCTTTTCCTCGAAGCATATCCAGATACTCTTCTATATTGAGTTTACGTGATTTGATAAGAAATTGCACGGGAAATTCCAAACTATTCAAGAACTGCTGATACCCATAAATAATAGACTCTTGTTCCTCTTTCGATTTGAGATCAAAATTGACCGAAGAGGTCTTGAGTACTGCCCGCATAGATCCATCTTTCATAACCACTACATTATCTCTTATCTCTGCTATCTTCAGATACATTTGTGTAGAGGCCATAACGTTATGTTGCGCATGTTTCACTGACATAAGAATACAAGGTAATTATAATAAGGTACTAAAAATGAGACTGCTGAGCCCAAGGATCTTTTTCATCATTAATTTCTATTTCTGTTTTCTGCTGCTGCTCTTTTTCTTTTTGCATTTCCTGTTTCACTTCACCTGTATCGATCGGGGTATCCTCTATTGTATGGATATTTTGGAGTGTTTTTTCGAGTCCTTCTAAATCATTAAGTAGCTGTTCTTTGGCATCAGGATCAACCTGTTCATGAATAGGTTTTTTCAAAGCTTCTTTTGCTTCTAATCAAAATGAAGTACGAAGAAGATCTACATCGGATACAGTCGGGTGTGGATCTTCTGGGGTTGCTTTGGTAATATTCTCATCAAAATGATCCAAACTAAAAGATATATCTGAAAGATGCCTAAGCGTTTCTTGTTGTTTTTCTTCTTGTTGTTTTTGAGCAAGTCTATCTAGCAGCCCCTGATCTCTTTGTTTCTGCGGCACATAATACACCGTATCAGCATTCATCTGCCAATATCGCTTCTCTGGACGAAAGAAATACAACAGTGTGACTCCTATAAACTGAAAAAGTGTGAGGTCCTGAATACGAACAAATGCAAATGAAAGTGAAATGATATTAGCAAAAATTGCTATACCCGCATTCATAGGTGCTGCAAAAGAAAGGTATGCGATATACGCAACACCCAGGCCTCCCAAGATATATGCAACCTGTTTGAATGTCAGGCCAAATACTATCTTATCTTCGATCGATATGTCTTGTGGAATCATATATTGCATATCATGTTATTATAACAGAAATTTTATTTTTTTTCACGAATACTATGTTGCAATTATTTTTATTTATTGTAAAAACAAAAAAACTACAAGATATAAAAATCTTGTAGTTAGTTTTCGACAATCACTCATCCCCGTCACTGATGAAGCCTCAGTGCATGTACGTTCATACTCCCGTAGCGACAGGAGGACTGTCTGCGTTGCTCTCGGCCGTTACTGGCGGTCCAAAGTAGCGCTCCTTACCGTTCGATAGGCTTTTTTCTGTAGAACCTACTACCAATTTTGTTTTTATTTTTGTCCGAAGTCTTTGTAAAACAAAGGTGGTCATGAACTAATCTCATCTCCATATTCTTTTTGAACATAGAAACAAAACAATTCTTTTTTTTTATGTTTGTCTTAGGATCGACCACAGGAACCAGTATCCCGTAGGCGGTCGAAAGGCAAGGAGAAGAGAAGATAGGAAAGAATACCACCACACACTACTATCGTTGCACTTTCCCTATCCTCACTTCTCCCAACCTTCTTGTTTATAAAAACAAATGTCCAGATGACAGAAACGATTCGAAACGCGTTTTTTATACGTTTCATATAAGTATATCAGAAATTTACTTTTTTCTCAACTCTTATATACTTGTTTCTTTTTCCTTTTAGTATAAATTCAAGCTGATATATTATGATACATGTTATATAAGATATTGTCAAACTTCTCTGTATTCGTTTTCTACTTGCTGCTTGTTTCTTTTTTTGAGTTTGTTTATAATACTGCAAAACACTAACTTTTCTTTTATGATTACTTCTGAAAAAAATGAAAACCTTATAGCGACTACTCCAGAATCTACTCCCGAACAGACTAAAGAAGAATCGAACAATGAAAATATTCTCCGTCCTACCACGCTCTCGGATTACATTGGTCAGGAAAAGATCAAAGCCAACCTGGAAATATTCATAGAAGCAGCGAAACAAAGACAAGAATCTTTGGAACATCTCTTGTTTTATGGACCTCCTGGGCTGGGGAAAACAACCATCAGTACTATTATTGCTCGTGAGATGGGAGCGAATATAAAAACCACCAGTGGACCAGCTATCGAAAAATCTGGAGATCTCGCGAGTATTCTTTCTAACTTGGAAGAAGGAGATATTCTATTTATAGATGAGATTCATCGTTTACGAAGTAATATAGAAGAAGTACTCTATACCGCTATGGAAGACTATATGCTCGATATTGTCATCGGGAAATGACCCTCTGCTCGGAGCATGCGAATCGACCTCCCACAGTTTACTATCATAGGAGCTACTACCAAAGCCGCTAGTCTTTCTGCTCCCTTACGTGATCGTTTTGGAGCCATACTCAAGCTCGAGTTTTATAATGAAAAAGAAATCTGACAGATTATTGATCGATCTGCCAAAGTCCTCGATGTTCAAATAGATCCATCTGCAACCGAGATTCTGGCAACCAATAGTCGAAAAACCCCCCGTATTGCCAATAGACTTATCAAACGTATACGAGATATAGCACAAGTACAACACAAAGGGATTATTGATGAAGCCGTAGCAAAAAAAGGATTACAGCATCTACAAATAGTATCTCACGGGCTCGATCATAATGACCTATCACTGCTCGAAGCTCTCGAACACACATTCACCAGAAAACCTGTTGGGCTTAATACTCTTTCTGCCAACCTCAGCGAAGAAGCTGAAACCATTGAAGATGTATACGAACCATATCTTCTCCAGCTTGGGTTTATCGAACGAACACCAAGAGGAAGACAAATTACTCAAAAAGGATCAGAATTCTTAGCCTCTCTTATCTAAATATCTATCATCTAATATCTATCATCTGTTGTGCGTTATTCTTTTGTTGATACACATTTCAAACAATTTATAGATCAATGAATTGTCCAATCTCTATTCTTTCCTATTACAGATAATCAGATACAACCATCAAGTATGGATCTCTGTCTGTGAAAAGATATATATGAAATCTCCTGTCCGTTTGTTCCTCTGGATGATTCTATTGATGATCTCATAGCGCAATACAACTACCCTTCTCCTATACCAGAATCAGATGGGTCTTTTATATTAGAAAAAAACAAACACTATCTCATTTCTTGCAACGAAGAGATATACCTCCCAAGCCATATCTATGCCAATATGAGCCCAAAAAGTTCTATCGGTCGTATAGATCTTCACGTTCGCATGATCGGAGACAATAACAAATACTACGATCACTTCCCTTTTGGATATCAAGGGAAACTCTGGTTTATAATCACTGCAAATTCTTTCTCAACACAGATCCTTCCAGGGACTCCTGTGAACCAAATGATGTTATTTGAAGAAAAATCACTGTTACAAACACAAAGTTTTCAAGCTCTCTACAATAAAGATCAAGAAGCAATGCCAGCATTTCATTTTTCTGAGCAATCTATGGTTTGCGATATGAGCATCGATATACAACCAGGAGAAACAGCTGGATATAGAGCAAAAAACACAGATAAAATCTTGGATATCCGTAAGACAAAAAATAATATACAGGAAGATTTCTTTGAGCTGATAGAAACAGGAAACCAAGGAAAACTCAAACTAGAAAAAGATGGGTTTTATATATTTACTTCGTATGAACGAATTACCGTACCAGCAGACTATAGCTGTGAAATGATCCCGAGTGACAACACCAAAGGAGAGCTACGAGTGCATTATGCGGGTTTTTTTGATCCCGGTTGGGGTATGGGAAACAGAGGTGACAGAGGGGTGCTTGAAATACGTCCCTATGAAGATATTATCATATCACACAGACAACCTATCGCTCAGATGCGATACAATCCAAACATACAAATACCTGAAGTGCTCTATGGAGTAGAGAAAAAAAGTAACTATGCTGGACAAGAAAAAAATAAACTTTCAAAGTATTTTCAATAAACATTTTAATAAGCAAGAGTCACTATTTATGTTCAAAAAGATACTCATTCTGATAACCGGGCTGCTTATTGGAATTGGAATATTTTTCTTTCGAGAAGCAGGGAATCTTCTTTCTTGGTCAGAAATATTACAACCAGCTGATGCTATCCTCGTTGTTGGTGGAGGTGGACCTGAGCGTATAGCCAAATCCATAGAACTCTACCATGCAGACATGGCTTCACTTCTGATCATATCGGGATGATCACTCGACAAAGAACATAGCAGCGAAGCGGAAACCATGGCTTTCCAAGCAATAAAATATAATGTAGAAGAAACAGACATAGTAATAGAAAGCAATTCGCATGACACCTACGAAAATATTTATTTTACAACCGAAATACTCGAAAAACATGATATAGAAGATATTATTATTGTAACCTCAAACTACCACCAAAGACGCACTTTGCTCACTGCTCAACACCTCTGGGAAAACCATAACCCACCCATAAAGATCCAAACAGTGGGCGCTATAGGAAATTATTTTGACTCCAATTATTGGTGGAAAAATGAAGATCAACGCTATTTTGTCTTGAGCGAATGGGGAAAGATACTATATAGTATGGTTACAGGAAAATACTATAAAACAACCCCTATCACCTGGATTCCTAAGATATAAACACCAAACCTAATGAAAAAATTTCTTTCCCTTATTGTTCTGGCTCCTATGATCTCTGCCTGTAGTCTGTTTCCAGAAATAGAAAAAGTAGCAGGAGAAAACACTATCAGCTCTTCAGATAGAGAATTTTCTATCACCCTCAATGAGAATTTCATTCTCATCTCTCAAGATGATCTCAGTCCAGGAACAGTACTGGCTGCTGCAGACCTCACACACGAAAAAAATGCAATCACTCCCAATATCAATATTGTAAAAACACAGCTGGGACAAACATTTCCAAACTATGTGTTTGCCAAAGCTAATATCAAAAAAGCAAAAGAAGCCCTTTCTGATTATGAAGAAATAGACCAAGAAGATATTACTATAGATGGATACGAGACGATCCTTCATACATTTACATCTGGAGATCTGTACTATATCCAAAGCTATATTCTTCATGAAAACACCAGCTACACAGTAACTATAACAAGCTACCAAGATATCGATGAAAATCTTCTTGATGAATATATCAAGATCATCAAAACACTGAGTTTTACAAAAGAAAAAGAACAAGAATAAATCTTGTTCTTTTTTATATCTCTCTATTCTTATTCTTCTATAATAATAGGAACCGTCTGTTTGTTGATATTACCATTGTAATCAGCAACTGAAATACTCAGATAGTATTTTCTTGGAAGAAAAATATCTCCAATAAATAGATCGAATTCATACGGAGCCTGATCTATCATCCCCAGATACTGATCTTCCAGATAGAGCTCTATCTGAGAGACACCCGACTGACTATCAAAAGCATCCAGAATAATAGGCACTGTATCTCCTATTTGGTAACGAGACTCCATCTCTGGAGACTGAACAATCACTTCTGGAGCGGTAGTATCTTCTCCTACTGTCACCAGAACAGAAGCTGTGGAATCATTAAAATAATAATTATAGGCTTTTGCGGTAATCATATACTCTCCTCCTATTGCAGCATCTTCTGGTATAGATATATTTCCTACATATGGTGTTTGGTTTGCTGTATCAACTAAAACATCTCCAAGATAATATTCGACATATCGAATAGGATAATCTCCAGAAAAAGAAACCGACACTTCTATGTCTCCACGAGAAACCTCTCCTCCATTTGGTGGGGAAGTAATAGTAACCGGAGAAATATAACCAGTAGTATATTCTGTATAAATATCTGTATACTCTGTAGGGATTTGATCGAGAGAAGATACATAGACTTTATTACCGGAGCTTTGTTGCTCAGAAGAAACATCTTCATTTTCACGTTTCCATGTGACCCATTCTTGTACTCATTCTTCCCAGTTTGGCATATTTGGGAGAATAGAATGATGGTCTTCAAAAACATACTGTACCGTTGCTGCTACTGGAGTGTAGTCATTTGCAAGCTTCTGAGAAACTGTATCTACATTGACTACAGTATAACTCATATCTTGTTTTCTTGGAATATTCTGTGGAGCAAATACTTCATAAATAATTTTATCTTTTGGGGTGTATTCACTCGGGAGCAAGCCAGAGAGAGAAGAAACCTGCTTGGTGATTATCCCTCGTGGTTTTACAAATGCTTCAATTGGAGTATCTTTTGTTACAGAAGACATAAATCTATGCCAAATCGGTGCGGCAACAGCAGATCCTCATCCTTTATTCTTCATAGCATGATTATCGTTATTTCCTCACCAGACCCCTACCACAATAGATGGTGTATACCCAACCGTCCAGGCATCACGATATTCATTGGTTGTACCTGTTTTTGCTGCTACTGGTCGACGACCAAGGTTAAGGTAATTACGTGTACCAAAAGCAGGAGACCTGGCAATATTATCTGATAAAACATTGGTTACCTGATAGGCGATTTCTGGAGAAAATACTATTTCTGGAATTGCTGGCTGTGCTTCAAAAATAACTTTGTTATCTCTATCGATAATCTTTTCTATAGAATAATATCACACTTTTTGTCCTTGATTCGCAAACACCCCATACGCTGACACCATTTCTAATAATTTCACTTCTCATCCACCCAGAACCAGAGAAAGGCCATAGTGATTGGCATCGCGAGTAAGGGTTGTGATACCCATGCTTTTTACCAAATCCATAGTCGACTGCACGCCTGCCAGATACAATGCTTTGACCGCTGGAATATTGAGAGACATAGCAAGAGCCGAACGAAACGAAATAGGTCCGCGAAAAGTCTCATCATAATTTTGGGGAACATATGAGTTGGGAGACCCAGGATATGCAAAGTCTGTCTCTACATCGTACACAACAGTAGCTGGAGAATACCCTTTCAGAAAAGCAGCTGCGAAAGCAAAAGGCTTAAACGATGAACCAGGCTGTCTCTGTGCAAGTGATACATTCACATTCCCATCATTGGCCGTATCAAAATAATCTACTGACCCCACCATTGCTTGAATAGATCCCGTCTTGGGATCGATAGCCACCAAGGAAGCATTGGTCGCATCATAACGAGATACATTTCTCTCTACACCCCATTCTACTGCTTCCTGTGCTATATTTTGTAGTTCGAGATCAATCGTCGTATAGACCTTGAACCCTTCTTTTTCCAGAGTTACTCGGCCATATTGCTCCTCAAGCTGTTCGATCACATACATAACAAAATGTGGCGCAACGATTTCTTCCTTATACGGAATCACTTCTAATTTTTCTTCGAGAGCTTCGTTATAATCTTCTTGAGAGATATACCCCAGTTCGAACATACGGTAGAGCACCGTGTTTCGCCGAGCAAGAAGCTTATCTGGGTGGCTTCCATACGGGCTATAATAACTTGGAGCTTTCGGAAGAGCCGCCATCATAGCAGACTGAGCAAGTGTCAGCTGACCTGATGTTTTCCCAAAAAATGTATTGGCTGCCGATTCGATCCCGTATGAATTAGAACCAAAAGCAATATGATTGAGATACATCTCCAAAATACTATCTTTGTCATACTTCATTTCCAATTGTATCGAAATCAAAAGCTCACGAAGTTTACGACTAATAGTGCGTTCCGATGACAGAAGTGCATTTTTTACGAGCTGTTGTGTAATAGTCGATCCTCCTCTTGCTCGTTGACCAGGAAGCAATCCTTCTAGAGGTCCTTTGATCATACCGATCAGGTCAAACCCATAATGATTATAGAAATTATCATCTTCGATTGCGATAAATGCCATTGGCAAATACGTTGGGAGTGTACCCAAATCTACCAATGTACGATTTTCTCCAGCATGTATCTCATACAGCAGATACCCATTTTTATCTAATATTTTAGTAGACTCAGATAGTGTATCTTCACCCAGGCCATCCAGAGATGGCAAAGTAACAAATAGATATATCAAATATCCGAACCCTGAAATAAAGACCAACACCAAGAGAGCCTTGGCCCATTTTTTCCAAGAAAAAGCACCCGACTGTGGTATTCTCTTCCCAGAACTATCACTGGGAGATGTTCGAAGCATCTGACGGGTAAATTTTGCTTTACGCTTTGCGTAGAGTGGACTATTATGTATATCGTATGACATAGAAGTTGAAAGTTGAAAGTTGAAAGTTGAAAGTTGAAGACAGTATAAAGAAGAAAGAGAGAAGATGAAAGAATTCTTTATCTTTTTGAATTTTTATTTTTAATTTTTGGGTTATAAATGCTCTATCTTATTTCTGGAAATAACGAATACCAGGTATCACAAGAAACAAAACAACTGATATCCAAGCACCCAGACTACCAAGTAGAATATATATCAGGTAACAATATCACCGATCCAGGAGCTATTTTCCAGAGCTACCATACCGAAGATCTTTTTGGAAGCAAACGTTTTATTATTATTCAAAATTTTCTCACTGAAAACAAATCAACAGAAAGAAAAAAAGAACTAGCCATTCTTCTGGAAAAAGACAAAAGACCCGAAGAAAATATCCTCGTATTCCAAGAATATGGAACTCCTACCAAAAACATCAAACTCACCAAATACCTGATCAAATCTGCTGAAAATATTCTCTGTGAAGAGCTCAAAGGGGTTTCTCTGCAAAAATGGATAATAGAATATGTAGAGAAACAAGATGGAACTATTACAAAAGAAGCTGCAAAAGAGCTCATAAGCAAACAAGGAAACAGTCAACTCCTCCTCAAACACTCCCTTGATACACTTCTGTGTTATGACCCAAGTAATATTTCTATAGAAAATATCAATCTTCTTACGCCAAATAGTTACGAAGATCATGTTTTTCAAATGATTGGATATCTCTTACAGAAGAACATAACAAAATATGTGCAGACAGTATCTGATCTCAAACACCTCCAAACATCAGAATTTCAAATCATAGGAGCTCTCCAATACAAACTGCGAAATCTCATGACCATGAAACTCATGAAAGAGGACAATATACCACAAAGCATGTGGGCCAAACAAGGATCTATCCCTCCATTTGAGATAAACATGAACCAAAAACTGGTCGAACAGACATCTATCTCAGACCTCAAAGAACTCTATCAAAAGATTATTGATATTGAATACTCACTCAAAAGCAGTGAAAGAGATGGGTATACAGAGCTTTCTAATCTGATTATCTAGATGCTTGACAAGATTTGTAATTATCCCTTGACTCTGTATTTTTTTTCTGTACAATAGATCCAAGAATCTTTTCTTAGGACTTCCTAAGAAGGGATATAAGAAAAGATCAAAAAAGAAACAAAGGAATTATTATGAATAATAATTTAAAAACAATATCTCTTGAAAATGCTAATAATCAGTGGTTTCAAACATACAAGTCATTTTCACCTGAAAAGATACAAGATACGCTTGTAGATGCTATGGATACAATAAGCACATACTATGCAAACTGTCCTTCTGATTTAGAGAGGTATAGCCAAGCTGTGCAGAATGCTCTTCACAGACTTGAAAATGGAACATTTGGTATCTGTGTAAAATCTGGAAAACTCATCCCTGATGATGAGATAAAAAAACAGCCATACAAAGCTTTATCAAATACTGCCACAGAAGAACAACAGAAATTTTTTGAAAATAAAGAAAAAAGAAAATCTATACCAGCAAATGCAAGAGTTGTATCTGGAGACTATAGCGTCAATGATATGGATGACGCATCATAAAATCACAGAGGGTTATCCCACTGTGATTCTTTTTATACTCAAATAATCTAGATTCTCATCTAAAACAAAGTCTCTTGTTTCATTAGGTTCTCCATACTAGCTGCATGATTCTTAGCATTGATAAAATGACTATGCCATTTTTGCACACGACGATGCAAGCTTGAAAATTCTAGCTCTTGAAAATATCTCTCTACCAAATCCATATCCAAATCATCTGTCTGACAGTGCTCCAAATCAAATTCTACTGGTACCTCATCAATTATAATTGCCATTTCTTTACAATGAAAAGCTGAGTCTCTGTCTTTGATTAATTTTTGCTGCGCAGCTCCTTTTATTTCATCTATATTTTCATATATCCCTTCGAGTGTTTGGTATTTTGATAAAAGCTCTACCGCTTTTTTCGGGCCGATACCTTCCACTCATTTGAGATTATCACTACTATCTCCAGCAAGACCTTTATAGTCTGGGACTTGCTTTGGTTCGATACCATATTTTTCAAATACCGCTTGGCTATTGTATACAGCATGCTCACGGTATCCTTTATGAAGTGTATGAACAAAAATATTGCCTTCTACCACTTGCAAAATATCCATATCTCCTGTTACGATAACTACTTTGAGATCTGGATTTGCAACACGTTTGGCAATAGTTACCAGTGTATCATCAGCTTCGTACCCAGGGATGACAAATTTTGGAATATTAAAACTATCAGCTATACGATGCACATATTCAATTTGCTCACGAAGTGGATCTTCCATTTTCTTTCGCGTTGCTTTATAGGTATCCATGGATTCATGTCGAAATGTTTTTCCCTTATGATCAAAAGCAATCGCAATATAATCAGGATGCTCCATCTCCAGGATATTGAGCATCATAGAAGTAAAACCATACACGGCATTGGTCTGCAGCCCAGAACTAGCAAACATAGGTTGAATAGCGTGGTATGCCCGATGAATAAGAGCATTCCCATCTATAAGAAATAAAGTTTTCATAAAAAATTTGAATTATATATATATATATGATAGTATAGATGTACAAATGGGCTTCGGCCTCGCTCCTTGTTTTCAAGGAGTAAACAAAAGGAAACTTATAGAGATTCTAATATCTGTATAAGTTTTTTTCTTATTCATTCAAAATCTCATCTATTCAGGACTCCATCCTTCTTTATAAGTCTTTTAGAATCAAATAAACGAATTTGAGAAATAATAGCCTGGCTTGTAATTCCATCTTTATAAGAAAATGGAACATAGTATTCTCAATTCTTTTTTGTAGTAGAAAGAGGAATACCCCAAAATATATATTTATTAAATTTTTTGATAATAAGAACTGGTCTCTGAAATTGATCTCACTTCCCATCCTGCTCAAAACCAATATTTACTCCACACGAAACAAACCATATTTCACGCTGGTAAAAATATGGAATATCTTTCAAAGAATTTTTCTGATCTTTCACATGACACCATGTTTGGAAATCTTTTTGCATAAGAATTATTTTTGACTTTTGAGTTTTAAGTTTTGCTCTATATACTCCTGTATCTCACGAGCAAAACGCTGCTTAGAAAACTGAAGTGCATGCTGACGAATACGAGCAGGGTCAAAATTCTCTGGAGAAAATGTACGCATACAATCAGCTAACGACTGTGGGGTCTGATCAGAAAACAAAGAACCAGAGACTCATGGAATCACCGTATCCAACGCACCGCCTACTCCATATGCAATCACTGGAGTCCCGCAAGACATCGCTTCGACAGGAACAATCCCAAAATCTTCCTCAGCAGGAAAAATAAACGCAGAAGCTTTTTGCATATGCACTACCATGTCTTCATCAGAAATACGACCCAGAAATTCTATATTTGATTTCGCTTTCTTTTTGAGTTCCTCCAGCATAGGTCCCGTTCCTGCTATTTTTACTTTTTGTCCCGTGATATTAGCAGCATCCACTATCAAATCTACTCGTTTATAAGGAATCACACGCCCAGCAGCAAAGAAATAGTCTTCCTTCTGACTCTGATCCTTGAGAGGAGTAAATTTTTCTGTATCAACCGGTGGATGAATAACAGTAGAGTCTTTTTTGTAATATTTCGAAATACGCTGCGATATATAATGAGAATTTGCTATCCAGGCATCTGGACGCTCCGCAGCAACGCGATCCCAAATACGTAAACTATGTATCCACATAGGCATGATGATCTTGGCAATAGGATTAAGAATCCCAAACTCCATACGAGATTTATACTCATGATAATCTGACCAATAATAGCGTGTAGGAGTATGACAATAGACCACATGAAAAGCAGAAGGTTTGGTAATAACACCTTTCGACTCTGCCGAACTACTACTAATCACAACATCATACTTCCCAAGATCAAAACTCTCAAAAGCCTGCGGACGCCAGCGTCCAAAAAGCTGATGTTTTTTCTTAGCCAATGGCCATTTTTGAAGAAAAGAAGATGTTACCATATGATCAGAAAACCACCCGTGAGTCTTTTCTTGGTCATATACAGACGTAAAAATATCTGCCTGTGGGTATATAGCACAGAGTTCTTTTACGACCTGCTCTGCCCCTCCGAGATTATTGAGCCAATCGGCTACTATCGCTACACGTAAACGCATGGTTAAGTTGAAAGTTGAAAGTTGAAAGTTGAAAATAGTATAAAGATGAAAGATATAAGTTACAAGTTGAAAGACAGAAGAAAAATATTTACATTACGCATGTAAAAATATATACTTTTATATATATAAAAGTATATATTAAAACATATAAACAGCATGATTCCTTCAAAACACCAATTCGCATCTATTACAGATATACAAAAGGCTCCTTCAAAATGCCTGCAATGAGTCACTCGTGTAATGAAAGGATCCAAGCCTGTTGGTGTATTCTTTTCAGAAGATGAGTTTGAGAAATTCATTGAACAGATGCAAATCCAATTTGAACATGAAGAAAGAAAAAAACGCCAGCCACCAAAATCGTTTGATGATCTTCTCAAATAAGCGTAGAATACAATCAAATCTACTTATATACTACAAACACAAAATCTGGTGATATACCTCGATAACAATGCAACCACACAAATATCGGATTCTGTACAAAAAGCGATGCTCCCCTATATACAACAACAATATGGAAACCCAAGCTCTCTGCACACCATAGGAACGGACCAATTAGAGCCTCTCTCTGAGGCTTTGGATCATATTTATAATATCATCCATGCTGATGATCAGGATGATATTATTTTTACTTCTGGGTGATCAGAAAGCAACAATCATGTTCTCCAGACTATTGTGCTCGATGCTTTAGCAAGATGAGAAAAACCACATCTTATCATATCCAATGTAGAACACCACTGTATAGAAAATACTGCTCGTTTTTTACAAGATATGGGAGCAGAGCTGAGCTATATAACCGTAGATACAAATGGGCAGATAGACCCGAAAAAACTTACTAGCCTGATACAAGGCAATACTATCCTGATCTCCATTATCCTAGCAAACAATGAGACGGGAATCATCACAGATATTGCTCAGCTCGTAGCTGCAAAAAACAGCATCAATCCTGAAATACTCTTTCACACAGATGCTGTACAAGCTATCGGAAAGATCCCAGTAAACGTTCAAACTCTTGGAGTAGACTATATGAGTATATCAGCACACAAATTCCATGGACCAAAAGGAGTGGGAGCTCTCTATATGAAACACGGCAAAACACTTCGACCATTTATATTTGGATGAGGTCAGATGGGTGGTCTACGCGGAGGAACAGAAAATGTAATAGGGATTATCGGAATGGGACAAGCAGCCAAAAATACCGAGGAACTGATACACATAGAACAAACACAGGTGAAAAAACTCAGGGATACACTCGAAAAGGGACTGATAGAGCGTATACCAAAAATAACTATCGCTGGAAAAGCAAGTAACAGAACTCCAAATACCCTCTTTATCGCTTTTGAAGGAATCGAAGGTGAGGCTCTGCTCTGGGATCTCAACCAAGCTGGGATTGCTGCTTCTACAGGGTCAGCCTGTGCATCAGTAGACCTGGAAGCCTCTCATATCCTGATAGCAATGGGATTTGCTGCTGATCTCGCTCACACGGGAGTCCGATTGAGTCTCAGCAAATACAATACAGAAGAGGAAATAAACACCGTAATAGAAACACTCCCAAAAATAGTAGAGAGACTGCGAAGTATCTCCAATGAATGGGGGAAATAAATTATTTTATATGTAATAATATATTCATGGGGAAAAATAACATCATATCGAAAGGCCTGTGGACACAATATTCACAAAAAGTACAAGATCGCATGAACAATCCTCGATATAAAGGAAGTTTTGATGAATCTGAAGCAACGGAAAAAGGGTTGCAATTAATTATGGCCGAGAATGGAGCAGCCAGCTGTGGGGATTCTATGATGCTCTATCTATTAGTAGACCCAAAAACAGATATTATTGTAGATGGAAGATTTCAAAGCTTTGGTTGTGGTACCGCGATCGCCGCAGGTGATGCGACTACCGAGCTGTGTATCGGGAAAACCATGACCGAGGCACGAGCTATTACCAATCTCGAAGTAGAAGCCTTTCTCCGTGATGAACCCGATACACCTGCGGTTCCACCACAGAAAATGCACTGTAGTGTGATGGCCTATGAAGTGATACGAGATGCCGTACAAAGCTATACAGGAATGGAAGATACGGATGATGAAGATATTGTATGCGAATGCGCACGTGTTCGTCTGCGTACGATCCAGGAAGCAATCAAAAACCATGATCTCAAAACAGTAGAAGAAATTACTCACCACACAAAAGCGGGTGGATATTGTAAATCTTGCATACAACCTGGAGGACACGAAGATCGCAAGTACTATCTCACTGATATACTCTCAGACACAAGAAAATTCATAGACACTAAAGAACAGAACCCTCTTCTCCAAAGACTGGAACAGAGCCATAAACTTATTAAAAAATAGAAAAACATATGACCCTCTATCAAAAAGATATTCTTGGAAAACATATATTTCAAGATGCAAAAGATATCGGGAGTATAGAAAAAGTGATATACAATACTGATATCGGTGTAGTAGCTGGTTTTGTACTCAATAATCAGATACTCATTCATAGTATTGATATATATATAGATGAATCCGGCATATTTCATATACATGATACATACAAAATAAATGACCCCTATCTTCAAGAACTCTCTACACAAAACCAACATTTCATAGGAAAACAAGTCGTAGATATAGACAACAAAACTCTCTGAATATGTGCTGAAGTTGTAATAGAACGAGACACTCTCTTTGTAACAAATATTGTAGTAGAAAATCATTCTCTTCTGCAAACGATTAAAAACACTATTAATCAAAGTAAAATCATACCGAGGAATGCTATTGAGGAAATTCAAAAAAAGAAAATCATTGTAGATATCGAAAATAAAAAATCAGACAAGAAATTCTTGCCTGATCTCAAAACAATACTCGAAGAGTGACATCCTCAATATCTATCTTGTGAAAATACTACATAGAAGGATAAATAAATCACTCTTCTTTTTGAAACAATACCGTATCATCTACTACTACCTCCTGCGCATCGATAAATATATCGATATGAAAACGCTGGAGGACTTTTTTTCCAAATTTTTTACGATAAATATTATGTTTGAGCCCAAGAGAAAAATGAATCCCTTCTCTTCGTTCATATGATGAAACATCATTCAATCGTCCAGTAACATTTCTATTGAGTCCTAATCCAAACTCTCGTACCCAGACACGATCCTCTACATCTTCTGTACGAATAACATCAAGTAAATCTTGGAACTCCTGCGGCCCATTATGACCTACGACAATACCTTGTTCCACAAAGATCTGAAACGGCTGCTGTGGCCAATGAGTTTCGTGACGTACAGTGTCTGGATAAGCAAAGCAAAGCATCGTTCCATTGAGACATTGTAGATCTAAAGCTTCAGTAAACACTTCTCCAATCGGATACCTAGCTCACTTTTTTTCTGCAGCAGAAAAATCTCCTGTATTTGCAAGAACTTTATCCATGGTTCCAGAATATTCCAATACACTTCCATCTGTAGAACGTATTACTGTTTTTTTACTTCCATTGAACAGATTCTGACACTGTTGGAATACCGCTTCAAAATGTGGCATATCGTAAGTCAGCGTATCAATATACGTTTCTGTCTGATCGGGAGCATTGTGTCCCAAATGAGGATGTTCTACCACACGAAACCCATGACGGTAGAGTACAAGACGAAAACGGAATTCATCCAATCGAAAACTTCCTGTCTGAACAAGAACAGCAACATCATCTGGGTTAGCAGATTCTACTGCATCCCAAATAGGACGTGTGTTTTCTGGATCAAATTCAATAATAGTTGCAGGAATATTATGTTGCTCAATAGCTGAGATATACGCCTGTGAAAGTTCAGATGATAAAGGAGAATCTGTATCGAACACAAGAAGCACACGGGACTCGGGTCTTTTTTCTAGTTCCATATCTTTTAACAGAATATTCGAGACATGTTCTATAGCTTTGGATTGCATATATAATGATTACAAAAAATAGGAGAGAAATAATTTCCCTCCTACTCTATAGTTTTTTCTGCTTTCTTTCAACTTTTATCTGCTCTATTACTCTAACACTATGATTTTTTCATAGAATAGAGACGAAGACTCACATCCAACGAAAGAAGTACAATGATCCACAGCATCCAATCTTCCGGCCCAGTATTTGGGGTCTGCTTTGGAAGTTCTACTTCAGTAATATCCACTTGGTTTTCCAGAGGAATACTCAATACCTGCCCAGGGAAAACACGATCCTTATCTGATACCCCATTGTCACTTGCAAGAGAAGACAATGCCACATGATACTGTGCTGCTATCGAAGAAAGAGTCTCTCCTCCTTGCACTCTGTGCTCAAATGGGTAATCTACTCCTGCAATCAAAAGAGGGAGCTGAATACTTGTATACGAATTTTGAATAACCTTTCCTTCATTTCCTCTATTATCTACAGCAACAACTTTGAAAACATATTCTGTTCCTGGAATCAAATTATCTACATACCAAGAAGTTCTCGCATCCGAAGTCTGAGAAGTATAAGGAAGGAATTTTTTGTCAGTACCATAATATATTCTGTACGATACCACTTGCTCATCGTCGGTAGCAGGAGTCCAAGAAAGGAAAGCTCGAGACCCATCAGCATCTGCCTGCACTTGTACACTAGCCACTGCAGAGGGAATATAGACAAATGTATCTACTTCATCTGCATCTTTTCGAATAGAATCAAGGAACTTTTGTATATCGAGGTTTGATGTTGTATCCCCATCAGATGTATTGGAAGGAGTCATTACTGCAGAAGAAACTTCTTCTTTCTCATCGATAAACAACGTAATAGGTAAGGTATAATGTACCGAATCTAACTTAATATCATATAAATCTATTTCAATAGGATACTCCCCTAGATCCAGATCCATATTTTCTGAAAATATATATCGAGATTTATCTTTCTTATCCTGAGTGAGAAGATATTCATCATCATTAATAAATGCAATTGCTTTTTCGACTTTTCCTGTGGTATCAAATGAAAAAGTAAACTTTTCACCTGAATATATATGTGTATCTGTTACTTCAATATCGGTAAATATTGGAAGACTCATATCGATACGAAAACTTACAATATCTGATACTTCCGAAGGAATACCATCTTCATCCATATATATAGCGGTGAGTTCATGTGTTCACTCTTTCATATCTTGAAAAATATAACGAAACTCTCCTCCTCTATCCGATTCGATCTCTGCTATTTTTTTACGTCCATCATAGATCAACACATCTGCATAAGGTGTAATATTATCCCCATATACTTCTATATCTGTCTGAGAAAGAACGACCCCATCTTCTGGATATAAAATCCTTGGTTTTTCTGAAGAGGTATCC
>JAYELJ010000046.1:3120-3876 GCA_034717395.1 Patescibacteria group bacterium | reverse complement strand
GAACCGATATCTATAGATATCGATGGCGATACGATTGATTATCGTGGTATGTGGATGAAAAATAGTATCCCGTATAAAATGGGATGATCTCATACCGAATTGGAGATAGATGATTATATCAAAGGGGATACATTACAATATATCTTAGAATCATGGACCAACGGAGAGAAAGATGACAGTATAGAATCAGAAATCTATACGGTACAAAATACAGCACCAGAAATGCAAAGTGTCTCTGTTTCATCACCAATTACTTTGGCATCTATTGTTACAAGTTCTGCCAATGCATCGGATATTGATGGGGATAGTCTCCCAGGGAACTACGAGTATGATTGGGAGTATAGAGAAAATGATACATCATCTGGTATACTAGTATCACAGGCAATAGGACAGCAGCTCGATATATCCGAGTATTCACAACTACATCCTGGTATGGATATTCGTAGTGTAGTGAAAGTAACAGATGGAGAAATATATAGTGACTCCATTTCAAGTAACTGGGAAACTATTATTAACGCTTTTCCTGTAGCTACATATTCTCAATTGATACAAACTGCAACAGGACTTTCTCTTGAGTATATATATTATGATGAAGATAATGTATCCGAGATATCAAATCAGCAAGACCCAGATATTACCTGTTTTCAAAATGGAGTAGAGTTTTACCAAGGATCTGAAACAGAGATTCCTGTTGGTTCTCTGAGTGAAAATGATGCTGTGTATTGTACATTTACTCTATCCGATGATCTGAACTAT
>JAYELJ010000046.1:0-3110 GCA_034717395.1 Patescibacteria group bacterium | reverse complement strand
GCAACGAATGATCTAGTGTATGGAGTAGAAGGTTCTGCTCATATTATAGACGAAGAAGATTTTGGTATGACGGTTTCTTCGGAGAATATCAGTCTGTTTTTAAATAATAATCCAGAAGGTTCTGCTGTATTTACTCAATGGTATAAAAACAATACACACCTGGTAGCATACAATAATCAAGTGATTCTTGATGCAGATCTTTTTGATATTGGAGATTATGTGTATGCTGTAAGTTGGTATGAGATAAATAGTAAGCGTAGTAATATGCTTACATCACAGTTTTATAAAGTAGATCACAGTATTCCTGTCATATCTTCTGTTGTATTATCTCCTGATCCAGCAACAACAAAATCAAACCTTTCTGTGTCTGTGGGTGCAGTAGATGCAGATGGAGACACCATACAATTTCGTTACGCTTGGTTGAGAAATAATAATGTGATCTCTGGACAAAAGAGTAATGTCTTATCGAATAGTTATTTTAATGCTGGGGATCAGATTCAGGTAGAAGTGACACCATATGATGGGATTGCTTTTGGTGCAGCTAAAAAATCATCAGCGCTGACTATTCGGTCCACTAGTTCGAGCAAATCTATATACGAAACAGATTATACTCCTCCTGAAAATATCACAGATATAGTATTGGTATCAGGAGAAAATACTATTACTATCTCTTGGAAAGATTCTGTATCTGATGATTTTGAAGGGGTATATATTTATAGATCAGAGAATAATCAAAATATGGGGTTCATTCCATATGAGTTTGTAGAGAAGGGAGTGGAGCAGTTTACTGATACGAATGTAGCAGTCAACACTGTATATCATTATAAATTTGTAGCAAAAGATACATCAGGGTTGAATTATCAATGAGATACTCATTTATATCCAATCTCAGTATTGAGTAAAACAAGTTTTGTCATCCGTGATTATATAGATATTCGACTTCGAAAATCCCTTTCTGATATTTTGTTTCAAACAAAATCATCTGCGAGCACATCTCTAGAAGAATATATTCAGTTTGAAAAGAAATATCTGCAAGATAATTACGATAAACAATATATTCAATCCATTCAGGAAAGTTATAGAGAAGCACAGAAGAACAAGGATCAAACGATTGAGTTATTTCATAGTTCATTTGATTCTTTGATGAAGATGAAAGCAGTAACCCATACATTCTATAAAGACGCTATTGATGAGATAATCAATCGTGATACAACAAGTGAGACAGCGAGTGCAGCAGGTGAGATTTTGGCACTGGAAGAAGATATGGAAAAATACTTTTTGCTCAATAAAAATATTGAATTATTTCTTACAGATACGTTTCATTACTTTCAACAAAGTAATGAAATTACCACCAATACGTTTCCATTGTTTCATGATGAATATTTTTCATTGGCTATCCCTGATTTATATGATCATTATCAAGATATTTCAGAGAATCTTATGCAAATTCAAGAGTCGTATGATAACTACCTTTCTCTCATATCAGAAACAAAAGATATGGATAGTTTTATAGAATCATATAGATCATCTCTTCAGGTAAAAGCAAAACAAGAGTTTCATAAGAATAAGAGTGATTTTGAACCTATTTCCTTTTCTGATTCAGAGCTCCAGTCTCTTATGACTACTGTAGAGCAATGAGGGAATATAGCAGATGTGTTAGATATTGCTATGAGTGTATCTTCGGAGTTCAAAGAACTGGTACAGTCAGTTACTACACCAGTACAAGTACAGCTCTTGGATCCAGATACAGGCTCTATCAAATACACTGTACTTACGAGCCAGAATTTACTTGGAGATATACCAATTGTTATTTCTTCATTTCGTTATGGTGATTATGATATCGTTGTGAAAAAACCAAATAGTATAGCAAAAAAAGAAGAGGATATTTTGATATATTCAGGGTTAACAAAGCTTGATTGGTCTCAAAATAAATCCTATAAAGATAAAATAGGAGATCTCAGTGGAGATGGTATTATTGATGATCAAGATTTCTATACACTTACCAATGATACAGAATATGATATTGATGGAGATGGGGTTCTCGGACTGACAGATCTTATCGATTTATATATGAATTGGTAGATAGGTATATACAAAAAGCATGCTCATATCAGCATGCTTTTTGTATATACCTATTGTGTTTTTGATAAAAAAGAAACCTATCGACGAATGATAGGTTTTTTATATTCTGGTTCTATGAAATCATCTATAGAGTGATTCTCAAAACTATCTGCATGAAAAGCATTCATATCATCCTGGATAATTTCCTTTTCTCTATAGATCATATCTGTATTTCTTTCACATTCTTCTTTTGTTCTTTCCAACTCCATTTCTAGTTCCTGTATTCTATTCTGAAATTCTTGAGCATGTTCTTTAATGAGATCTTGGTTTGGTATTTGTTGTGATGCTTTTTGTTCAAGATAGATCTGTTTGATTTCTTGTTCTAATCGATGGATTTCAGTTTGATAGAGTGTATCTTTTTCTCGGAGTTTTTGCTCATATTCTTGTTGTGTTGTTTTGATTTCATCAAAGACTCCTTGCATTTGTTTTTGTTCTTGTTCTGTTTGCATTCCCATAACAAGATTTTCTAGATCCTCAATCTTATTTTCTAGCTCTGCTTCATATGTATTATTATCAGCTATCGAGTCAAAAGCAGATGTCTCCAGATAGCTTTCTCCACTATATTCGAGTGTTGTTTTATAGTATTCGAGTCCAAAATAAGCTGAACCTCCAAGGATAATCATAATAGTAAATACCGCTGGGTATTTTTGAAACATCATTTTGATGATATCAGTTGCTGATGATTTTGTGTCTGACATATGTTTGTGTTTTTATTTTTGTATAAGATTTTATATTATACCATAGATTTGATTAGAATAAAAATGGTTTTAAGTATTGTATTCTGTAATACAATTTATTTCTGTTTATCACATTTTCTGATATAATAACACATTAATAATTTATATAATTTGAAAGAGTTATGTGTAAGAAACCCTAGCGTTGTTTACAGTTTTGGATAAACTGATGTAAATCAGATTTATCAAGTAAACAGCAATATTATGAACATTCATAAACGTACCAGGCTCACAGAAATTCAAAGAAAAGAGATT
>JAYELJ010000045.1:0-18142 GCA_034717395.1 Patescibacteria group bacterium | reverse complement strand
TCTGATAGACTATAATCTTTCTTTATAGCTAAAAACATATATAAATTCAGTCTATCTTTCTGATCAATCTTATCAAGATTTGATTTATTATCTATACGCACAAAATCTGCTGGAGATTTGAAATAACTATTAAAATTGAAAAGATCTCTTTTGACCGAATTAATACGCATACCAAGATCATGTTCTCTTTTTCATCTCCAAAAAGAATATATAATATTTTTTCTTCCAAAAAAATAGTCAGGGTCTCATTGATACAGATCATATAACAACTGTAAATATACAATCACATATCACCGATAATATGTGTTCATCATATCTTCATTATCTATCAGATTTTGATTCTCAAAAAGATTATTAGAAAAGAACCCATTATTATCTCATATATTTCCTTTTGAATTGGGTGATGTGAGATGAGCGAATACCGATTCTGGGAGAGAGAGAGAAATTTTCTGAGACATGATTCACACAGATAAGTAATTAAATCGTTTCATTATATCAGAAATACTACTGTTTTGATAGATATATTTATCAAAACTTTCATATATAATATATCTACCCCTCCATCTGCATAATTTCTCTTTCAAACAACAAAGATTGAATATTCGAACCTCCTCAGGAATACCTTACACAAAACAAAAACGCCCCGAAGGACGCTTGTAATCTTTTTTGGTACACCCGACAGGATTCGAACCTGTGACCTTCGCCTTAGAAGGGCGCTGCTCTATCCAGCTGAGCTACGGGTGCACGAGGGGGGATATTTACACCCCAATATCTGAACCAATAGCTCGTTCTACTGCACGGCGTATCTTTTCTACCCCAAACCCTGTTGGTCCCTGATGACCAGGAACTGGGATGATAGCAGGAAGAGCTCCTTGCATCAGACGACTATAATCTTCTGGAGCAAGTTGCTCAAGAAGATTTTCCATAACAAATATAATCGCATAACGAACTTCTCCTTTACGCAGTTCATAGAGTTTCTTTGTCATAGATTCTGCATCCAAAGTATTAAATGAATGGAACCCAAGAGCCTTAAATGCAACAGTTGCATCATCTGGTCCAAGAATCGCTATTTTATAATCATGTGAAGAAGCAGCCATGGAAAATATATGAATTAGTAGTGTAAAGGAAGACGCTCACGAATAGTTTCTTTTGATATCCCTGCTTGTTTTGCTGTAAGGATAAATCGAAGAATTTTGATATTATTTTCTTTTCCAATCCAGAAAGCAAGTACTGGTTCAATACCAAGAGCTATTGTTTTACTACTGTTGATATGAGAAACAAGAAGTTCTTGTAGCCCGAGTTCAACAGCAAATAGATTACTCTCTTTTGTATACTCAGCCAAGACATCTTTTATTTTTGATGAATATGATCCAGAAATACAAGTACGAACAAAGTGATCAAAAGATTTATGAAGAGATGAAACAAATGCTGATGCATCTGCTGAACCACCATTTACAAATACCTGTCGCACCAAAGATGATTCTGTTTTTCCGAGCTCACGAAGACGCAGAAAAGAAAGGATATTATATTGATCGGTCACAATACGTATAATAGCTGATACAAACTCATTATTAGATTGCGATGCTATCAATTGTAGTTCTTTGAGATACCCAACATCCAATAATACATCTATAAAGATTGGATTACTTGTTTGCGTATATAATTCTTTCGCTTTGAGCACTGCATCAGATAGAGAAGCCGACTGACCAGCAGGATCTGTAGCAATACGAGCCACTTCATCTGAAGTCCAAATACCAAGATTTGAGTAAAAAGACTCTGAATTCTCTGCACCACACAGCTGTGTTTTCAAAGCAAGCTTGAGATTATGATAATCGTATTTTTTCCAAAGAAGAACAGAGTACTCTTGCTCTGTAAGAATTGACTGAAGTTCATCTTTGAGATCTTTCATCGTCGCATCCAAGACTTGTTGAAAATCTGATGCATTTTCAACATCATTCATATGATGAGAATAATCCATCTCAGCCAAAATCTTATAAGCAGTATCGATAGAATCAGCTCCTATCATACGATCAATAATATTTTGATTAATCAACTGAGTTTCTTTGACTCTGATATTTCCTACTGCAAATAAAAGTGACAAAATAGTGGGTTTTAAAAAGATAGATACAACAGAGAATCCCTGTTGTTAGTTTCGAATATGTTCCAAGTATGACTCAAGCAACTGTCTTGTAGATCTATTGAGTGTATAATCTAAAGATTGATATGGAGTCACCCATATCGATGAGTTTGTTGCGAGGTTATCAAAAGGCTTAGCTTTTGCATAGAAATTCATAAAGAGAAAATGATGAGGATCTACAAATTCATCCGAAAATATAGATTCTTGGTACGAAATAAGTGTAACATTTACACATTCTACTCCAAGCTCAGTACGAACAATACGTTTTACTGATTCCTCTAAAGATTCTCCAAGTAACAAATGTCCACGAGGAACGCGATATTGATTTTCCCATTTTGTTGATTGTAACAACAAAATCTGATTATCTACCGGATGTTCAAGAATGATTCCCATAGCTAATTCTGGATAATCTTTTTTTACACCTTCTGGAATTTCCATAACAATATATAGTAATAGATATACAAGCTACAAAAAGAGATTAAAACAAGATTTTAGAAACTTCTGCTTCTAAAGAAAGACGATTGTTTTGCATAGATTGTTTTGCTGTTTCATCTGCTGCATCCATTGCTTTTATAAATACTTCATCAAGTATTTGGCGACGAGCTTCGAGATTTGCATTGCGAATAGCCATTGATTTCTTCATATCCGATTCTTTACGACGAACTTTTGAAGATTCCAAATATTGTTTCCATACAAACTCTGTCTCTTCTTTTGCTTGAGCAAGATGCGCATCAGCAAGGGACTGAGCATCTTTTTCTGCTTGTTCTTTGATAACAGAAGCTTTTTGTTCCGCTTCTGCCATTATTTTTTTTATAAGATCATTGATCATAGATCCAAATTATAGATAAGAGATAATAGATCTCAGATATATTTATAAAAGATTTATAGTAATCTACATTAAGATAAAACTTTTAAATTTCTAAGATATTCGAGGAAAAGTTGAGAACTGGACTGATCAATACTGAAAGTATTGTGAAGGAAGCTCACAAACTTTGACAAAGAAGATCAACGAAATTTATAGTTTAATCCCTCCGATCAGAAGAATAGTAATAAGCAGACCAAGAATAGCGTATGTTTCTACCATCGCAGAAAGGATAACCCCTTTACCACCTTGAGATTCATCTTTAGCAATAATGTTCATTGCTGCAGCAGATACTTTCCCTTGGAACATTCCAGAAGTAAGACCTGTAAATGCTACTGGAAGAGCAGCAAAGAAAAGAGCAAGACCTTGAGCAATTGAAACATCTTTTACATCACCAAGAAGACCAACAGCAAGCATAATCCAGAAAGCGCCAAGAAATCCATAAATACCTTGTGAACCTGGAAGAGCTTCAAGAAGAAGAACTTTACCGAATACTTCTGGTTTGTCTGCTACAACTCCTGCACCAGCTTGACCAGCATAAGACATACCCATAGCAGAACCCATACCTCCAAAAATCATTGAAGCAGCTGCACCAGCGATAGCAAGAGCAAGACCCATATCAGATCCTGTAGCTACAGCCATTGTTTGAACAGTTTCCATTGCCATTGTAGTTGTTTCCATAGAAATAAGTATTTTAAATAAATTGTTGAAATGATTTGTTGTAGTTTACAGTCTTTACGGACAACAGCAAACATGATTATTTTTTGATAAGATCTGTGTATTTTCCAGATGAATCGAAAGGTTTGAATTCTACCCCTCCTCCATCAAGGAATTTACCAAAGAACTCTACAAATTGGAGACGAGCCGAATGAATATAAGCTCCAAGCATATTGAGTGCGAGATTGAACAGATGACCAAATATAAGGATCATAACTGTGAATATCACACTAAAGCTTGTCCAATGAACTACTCCATCTGCATCAGTAATTGGAAGGAGTGCAATTTCGTTTACCGCCATCGCGATAATCCCTGTTGCCAAACCAAGAGCCAAGAGACGAGAATAAGAGAGAACATCTGAACCATATGATACGAGGTTGTAGAGATTGAGAATCCCTGATGGAATTTTCATAACCCATGATGCTCCGCGAGTCCCAGCAAGGAACACAAGAAACACCCCTACGTATGCTAGATTCAAGAATAATTCTGTGTACTGTGGTAAGTAGGCATCTGTTGCTGCAAGAGCATACAGAAGTAACACCGGAATAAAATACAGCCAAACAAGAAAATCTGCTATAGCATCCATGAATCTTTTTGCTTTGAGGGCTCGAAGCATAGCAATAAATACTCCAAACAACACATGGATAATACCAAGACCAAATGAAATACCTAACATAAGATACGCATCTGTCATTGGATCAATCATAGCAATCTTTTGAGCAAATGTTCCCAGTGGACCTGGAAGATCGGCTGGAGTCAGACCAAGCCAACCTGAGTAGATCATCCCAAGAAGTGCCGTAAACGCACCAGCTGCAAAAAATAGCTTGAGCATTCATTTGAGAACCGATCCTATGTGTTTTTTGAACAGAAGGATAGACCCGGTAATCAACATGATGAACAGACCGTATGCAGTATCAGTAAGACACAGACCAAAGAATGTCAGAAAGAATATCCCCATCAGTGGTGTTGGATCCATATCATTATGACCTGGAATACCATAGAGCTTGGTTACTCCTTCGAGTGGTTTCCAAAGAGCATTGTTTTCCATTTTTACTGGAGGGTTTTCTCCTTCTTCCAATGCAATGTTTTCTACTACTACTGTGAGACTATTATCTTTGAAAATCTGCAGAAGCTGATCTTGTTTTTTGGTTTCGATAAATGCGTCTACCGAGAAAGTATAATCATACAAATGATAATCTGATTTGGTATGAATACGCTGTGCTTGTTTATAGTACATATCATAACGAACCATGGCAGGAAGCAACTGTGTCATAAGACCAGATACTTTTGCTTTTTCCTCAGCAAGTAATGATTCAACTTTTATAATACGACGAGTAATACGTTCTAGTTCTTCTGAAACAGTCCCTCTTCTTCGAGGAAGAACCATATCTTGAAATGAAAACTCTGAGAATACTTCTTGCATCTTTACATCGTCTTCTTTGAGATATGCAATATGCAGACACTGTTTCATTCCTTTTTGTGGCATTTCTGAAACAGAAGTGTACTGAGATACAGAAGAAATAGCCGATCGAAACTCATCAATATCCTGAACAGATATCGAACCTGTTTTCTGTGTAAGAGTTGCTGTATCTTCGAGATCATGCAGCTCTACTCCGAGAGTAGGGAAAGCAGAAAGCAAAGAATGTTCTGATTTGAGCTTTTTGATTTCATTGTCATATTCAACCACTTGGGTTTCTATATTTCTACAAATATCTACTGTTGTAGCATCATACTGAGCAGCGCATATTTGTTTTTGATCTTCTGTGAGAAGATACTTCCCATCTACATATGGATAGTCAGCACGATAGTCCTGATCCGATGAAGAAAGAAACGAAATAAGAAAATCGAGACGAGCTAGTTCATAATCAATATCTTTTTTTGTTTCTTCGAATGATGTATTCTTCTGTTTTTGTTTAGAAGGAACCACCTGAAGCGATCCAAAATCTTGTAAAACCTTGGTTACTTCTTTCTTTTGAGATCGAAGACCCAGGAGCGATATTTTATGTATAGAAGCGAGAGCCATATACTATTTTATATATTTTAGAAAAAATGAATTTAGATATTCTTTTGAATATATTCTACTGCTGCATCCATTTTTGATGTTGCTGCAGAACGAACAGAGTCTTGTTCTTTTCGACACAAATCTTTGAGAGAATCTTGAATATCAGTATCGTATTTTTGATCATCTGCATTCATTTTTTTATTATCATCTTCAATTTTTTGTTTGATAGATGTTATTTCTTTTTCTGCTTTTTCCATAGATGTTGCTTGGATAGCAGTTTTTGCATCATTTACTTGTTTCAACATTTCTGCTGCTTCTCTTTCTGCTTCGCGAACTTTTTGAATTGTTTGAGAATTCATATATTTAGATACGTAAATTATATAATCTGAAATTTAAGACGGGTCTAGTTTAGTCATATTGACCCCATTGGTCAAGCTGTTTATTGTGTTTCTTGTGCTGTTTTCTTTACATAAGCAGACTTATCTTACGAGAACATCTTGCTATTTATCTTCTTTGGTTGTAAAGCCTTTGTTTCTGATCGATACTCAGCCACACAACACAAAGAACCCGAACAAAATAATAAGACAATATCCCCTTCCTGAAAATCTTTTGGTGAACGTATTTTTTGCCCAAATTTTATCTTATTTATTTGCGTTTCATCGAGATCCACGGAAGCAAACTCCTGCTTGAGAAAATCTGGACCATACACATGATCCCATGATATATCAGCAATCTCACATGCTTTTTCGAGGTCATACTGCGATACTTGCGTACGAATCAAATCTGTCATCACCGCATCGGTACCCAAGGCTACAGCGATATCATGAACCAAAGAACGAATATAAGTCCCACTACTACAACTCACTCGACATTCAAAACACTCCCCATCAAATGAAAGTAGATCGAGTTGAGAAATGGTAATCTTACGAGACTGTAAATTCACCCGCCCTCCTTTTCTGGCAACATCACAGGCTTTTTGGCCATTTACTTTGAGCGCAGAATACTGCGGTGGCATCTGATCTATTTCTCCTTTAAAAGACTCCAACACTTCCAATATTCTCTGTTTGGATACATCGAGTTTTTCCAGATCCTTCACTAGAGTCTCGGTATCATACGAATCCGAAGAGGCAAACAAACGAGCTTGTACTACATATGTTTTTTCTTTTTTAATAAGATTATCTGCCAATTTAGTAGCGAACCCAATACACAAAACCATAAGCCCAGAAGCCAGAGGATCGAGTGTCCCCGTATGCCCTACTTCTTTCACTTGAAGAGCTTTTCTTGTTCTAAACACCACATCATGTGACGAGATCCCCGATGGTTTATTTACAAGAAGAATTCCTGATTTCAAAATAATAATAAATTACAGATTATGAAGTTATATTCACTATACCCCTGAACGAAAATCTCCATGACGATCAAATACAATATCCATTGCACCCAATACATCATCAGTATATTGGTCTTCAAGAATACCAAGCATCTCTACAATACGTTGTTTATCTACAACACGCACCTGTTCTATGTTCAATTTAGAATCTTCAAATAGACCGTTTTCTGAACTTGCATGAACAAAAACCTCTGTTCGATAAACAGTACCTAACTTCTTGGTAGTAAAAGGGGCAATTATAGTAGTTTTTCAGAAATCTGCCACTGCATTTGTTTGCAAAACCAAACAAGGACGAACCCCTCTCTGTTCTGAACCAGAAACTGGATCTAAATTTACCAAATGAATAGAAAATTGTTTTGTTTTCATAATTTATTTACCATCAATAATACAAAGATAATCATCGAGTCCAGCATTTGCTAAATCAAGATCTTCTTGAGTTTGAGCAGAAAATTGTTCCTGAAGATCTCTTCTCAATTTTTCTTTTCTATACAAATCCAGAGCCTGATTCAGCACTTCTGATTTTTTCTGTTTCGTTTTTTGCGTATATGAATTCAAAAATTGAAAGTTCAACCCTTTTGGTTCAAATGAAACAATATTACGTTGTGAAAGCATAGCCATAAAAAATGTATTTGTTATTTGTATTACATATTTGTATTATAACAAAGCAAACGTATTTTTCAAATACAAAAGTAGAGATACGATTGATCGTATCTCTACTAGATTATACAATCTATATCCCCATACCTATCAAACCAACAATCACCCCAATCCCTGCAGAGATAACCCCAACGATCCAGGCGCGCATGACGATACGAGATTCGGACCAACCGAGGTATTCGAGATGGTGATGAAAAGGAGCAATATGAAATACTTTTTTCCCATTACGAAGCTTCTTGGATGTAAGCTGAATGATCACCGACAGTGTCTCGACAACAAACACAAACAAAATAATTGGAAGAACGAGTACAGAATCAAGCAGCATGGCTATGACTCCCAGTGTGGCTCAGAGAGAAAGCGATCAGGTATCCCCCATATAAAACCGGGCGGGTGGTATATTGAACCAAAGAAACGTAAGAAGCGCTCCAGAAATCACCACACAAAATACCGCAAGCAAAAAGAGACCTTTGGCATACGCTATGACCCCAAAAGCCATATAGGCAAAGATCAAGAGCCCTCCTGCGAGACCATCGAGACCATCAGTAATATTTACTGCATTGGATGCTCCGACAAAAATAAAGACAAATAATGGTATGTACAACATCCCGATATCAAAATCACCCATACCAGGAACATGAAGACTTGAGTATCCCAGTTTATCAAAAAACCACCACGCTCCCAGCAAAGCAAATGCAAGCTGCCAACCAAGTTTTATCTTAGAAGAAAGACCTTTGTGACCACCAATTTCGCGAATATTATAATAATCATCTACAAGCCCCAACAAAGCCACTGCTATCAATGTAAACATAGGAAGATATATTTGCCCACGAACCATTTGCTGAAACCCTTCTGGGAAAATGTCTGGCCGAGCAAGAAAAGCAGCCATCACTGCTAAGAAAATTACTAATGTTGCACCCCATATAAGCACCCCACCCATGGTGGGTGTTCCTACTTTATGCGCATGCATACTAGAAAAAAGAGGTGATTCTTTCCCATCCATTCCATGTGTACGAATCTTTTTCCCAAGATTATTTTTATACAAAAAATTGGTAAAGGGCTTCACTAACAACATAGTCGCAAAGAATGAAATCCCAGCAAACACAATAGCTCCGGCAAAAAATTGAATATCAGTCACTATAATATATTATTAAAATTTTTGAATTGGAATCACTTAGTATACTTTTTTCACAAGTTTACGAAGATCTGGGTTGTTTTTCTCCTCTTCTCTCATTTTGAATGGCTCGAGAAACACACTGTTATTCTGAATAAATTCCACTGTCTGCTTGAATCCTTGAGAAATCATTGTTTCGATTGAGTCCATATCAAAAGTTCCCTCTGAATATATCTTCATCTGATGAAGAATAAGCGTGTCATTCTGATCACGAAGCTGAAAGAGTTCACGGTCTGCATCAAATTGATCCTTGATCATAATATCAAAAGACTGATTGAGTATAGCAAAGACTCCTTTCTTTACAATATTTTCCTTCATTTTTCCATCATACCCAAGATTTATACCAAGCACATGCGTTGCTCACAATCTTTGCGCTTTCAACACGGGAAAGTTTACTCGTACTCCCCCGTCAACATAATATTTCCCATCTATCTCAACTGGTTCAAATGTTACCGGGATAGAAATACTCGCTCGAACCGCTCGAGACACTGAATATCAGAGACTCTCTTCCTTCTGAATATTAGAAAACAGCTTTTCTTGCGCGTCTTGTATACATACTGCAGACAGAAATAAGGGATGCTGCACATCCTCGAAATTTGAAACTCATTTTTTCAACAACAGATCTGCAATAAACTTCTGTAGTTTTTCTCATTTTACTAAACCAGTAAATCCTTTTTCTTTTTTTGAAAATAAATACTGCCAAGGTGTCAAAAGAAGCTGAGACCAATTATAATCGATCAGATCTGTATCTTTGCTTTTTTGCAGATCAAGAGCAATATCTGTCAGTTCTTTCCAATCATACCCAGCTGCTATCAAAGAAGAAAGTATAGACCCCGCAGATACACCACCGACCATATCAAAGTCATACCCAAGATAATCACATGCCTGCAAGGCTCCGATATACGCTACCCCACGAACAGAGCCTCCAGATAAAACAAGAGCTCTATTCTTTGATTCCTGATTCATAAATAATGCCAGTTAAAAATACTTTAATCTCATACTACCCCTTCTTGTTTTTCAAGACAAACAAAAACACCTGAGAAAATCTCAGGTGTTTTATTAAAGACTACGCTTCTTTAGATTCTTCTTTTTTTTCTACTTTTTTCTCTGTTGATTTTTTATCAGCTTTTTTTACACGAGGAGCACGTTTCTTTGGAGCTTCTTCTGATCCTTCTGGAGCAGGCATAAGAGCTTTCAAAGAAAGTCCAAGACGATGAGATTCAAGATCAAGAGAAATCACTTTTGCTTCGTACTCTTCTCCTACTGAGATAAAATCTCCAGGATTACGTACTTGCGAGTGTGAAATTTCTGAAAGATGAATAAGACCATCAATGTGTTCATTTACAGAAAGGAATGCCCCGAATTGAGTCAAACGAGAAACTTTCCCTTTGACTGTTTTTCCAACTTCCAAGTTTTGAGCTGCTTCGATCCAAGGATCTGGAGTAAGACGTTTGATCGAGAGAGAGATTTTCCCTTCTTCCAAACCAATAATAAGAACTTCTACTTTATCTCCTTCTTTTGCAAAATCATGTGGATTGTTCACTTTTGACCATGCAATTTCAGAAATATGTACAAGACCTTCGAGACCTTCGAATGTAACGAAGATACCAAAATCAACAATACCAGAAACAACACCGCTTACTGCTTGACCTACTTTGAGTGTTTCAAGAGCTTTACCACGACGTTCTTCTTCTGCTTTACGTTCAGAGAAGATAAGTTTTCCTTCTGATTTGTTGATAGTAAGAATACGAACTTCGAATTCTTTTCCAACAAGTACTCCAAGACGATCAAGGATAGCATCTTGATCAGCATTATTTACACGAGGGTAATTTACTGGAGAAAGTTGTGACACCGGGATAAACCCTTTGATACCATTGATATCCAGAAGAAGCCCCCCTTTGTTTGCTTCATCAGCAACAACAGTGATCACTTCATTGTTTTCGTATGCAGCTTGGAAATCGATCCAAGAACGTTCTTGAGCAGCACGACGAATAGAAAGTGTATATTGTCCATCTTCATTTTCTTGAGCAATAACAACAGCATCAAATTCATCTCCTTCAGAGATTTTTTGAAATGTTCCTTCTGCATCTTGAAGTTCATTACCAGTAATAAGACCAGTAAATACTCCAGACACTTCTACAAGAAGACGATTAGGACCTTTTAATAGAACTTTTGCTTTAACAAGTTGTCCAAGCTCAAGCTCTTCATCAGACGAGAGAGTTACTTGATCAATTACTTGATCCATTGAGATATCATCCAAAGTAATTTTTGCATCCATCAATTTGACTGGATTTTTTACTTCAGGAACAATACGGAATTTAGCCATATGTTTGAATTATAGTTTTCCTGCTTCCGAGAGACTCTATATATAGAGCAACAAGAATTAATAAAATAAAAATTAAATGTAATTTCTCAGACCATTACATTTTTGACAATTTAGTCAGAGAAATTCTACAGATATCTTATAAATAAGTCAATCTAATATGACACACACAAGAAAGCACTACCTACACCGACAACATTACAACAAAAACAAAGCCAATTATCGGACTATATATCCTATATCCTTTTTATCTGTTGTTATAAAAACAAATAAAACCACATCTTCCAGATATTATTTCCGTTTTATGAACACAAAAAATCAAAAACAAACCATACAACAACTTTATTTTGGACACTATATCAGACATTGGTCTTGAAATGAATTCTTAAACAGGTATAATACCACCGAAAAATACTTATTACAATACACACAAACATGCTATACACAGTAACGGACGACCTTCGTCAACTTACCAAAGAAATATCGGACACGTCAAGATCCATATCGAAATTACCGCAAACCCAAGCCAAGAAGATCATTGTGGAAAACTTAGAGAAAACGGTACAGTCCGATTTAGTTTGCCAGGAAGAAAAGATTGGGCCTGTAAAATATAGAAAAGCTATTAACTATATTTTATCTGATTTGATCTACCAAGATCATTTGAATATAGAACATATTCTTCCTATGTACAGATTATTGTGAGTCGACCAGAATATATCTAGAGACATATATCCAAAGATTCAATCCCTTTTGGATCAATACCACACAGATGAATATATTCTCTCTCCATTCATACTTTCAGCTATATTTCATTATACAATTATCAAAGAAGATATATTTCCTGAGTACAATAGAGCTTTTGCTCGACTATTTTCATTTTTAGTCCTCCTTCGTGGAAAATATGACAAGTCTATTTATTTTAGCCTCGAAGAAAAAATAACAAAAAGTAGAGGAAATTATGAAAAATCGATAGATCATGTACGCAATGGAAAAGATGCTACGCCAGCAATCAAATTTTTTCTCCATCTTCTTTTCTCTTCTCTGACAGATACGACTGAGCGCTTCCAACAAGAACAACAAATGAAAGATATATATAAAGATATGCTTGATTTTGTTCAGAAAAATAAACTCTCACAGTTTGCAGCCAAAGACATAAAACCGTTTGTAAAAAAAGATATGAGAACTGTACGAAGGTACCTCAAAGAAATGTGTGATATCAAACTTATTGAAAAACATGGAGATAAAAAAGGAACCTATTACACGGTATTAGCTCACTAAAAAACACCTACATGGTGTTTTTTCTTTATTCTCAGGGAGGAGTTGTTTATACTCTTTTTATGAATATATCAGATACTTTTTTACATATCGAAGAATTTCTTTCCCAGGTACCAGAGAATAAAATACCGCTCATATCTATTGTCGGTGCCACAGCAAGTGGTAAATCTGCTCTAGCGGTAAAAACAGCACAAGAGTTCAATGGAGAAGTTATTTCTGTAGATTCCAGGCAGATATACACAGATCTCGATATTGGTACTGGGAAAGTAACAGAGGAAGAAATGGAAGGAGTCGTTCATTGGGGGCTCGACCTGGCTACACCCGATCAACAATATGACATGATGCAGTTCAAAAAATATGCAGAAGAAAAAATAGACGATATATATAACCGAGGGAAAATCCCTGTTCTCTGCGGAGGTACTGGACTCTGGGTAGATGCTATTTGTAAAAATTTTGAACCAAAAGAAAATACGGACAAGCAAAAAGAAATCCGTAATCAACTAGAAAAGCAGTATGAAGAAGACCCATACAGTGTCTGGGACAAACTTCACGATCTTGACACAGAAAGAGCAAGCAAGATATGTGTCCAAAATAAACATCACCTCATCCGTTCTCTGGAGATGGTTCTTCAGAATCCAGGACAAACAGTTTCTGATCTTCAGTGAAAAAATGAACACAACTATCAGATACTCTCTATCCAGATTGATTGGCCGAGAGAAAAGCTTTATGAGAGGATCAATCTCCGTTGTCAGATGATGATAGACCAGGGTCTTGAGGAGGAAACAAGATCGGTACTCGAAAAGTTTGGAAATGACTGTCGAGTATTTGATACTATTGGATATAACGAGATGAGGAAATATCTTCAGAGTGAAATATCCAAAGAAGATATGCTGATACAAATGCAACAACATACTCGAAAATATTCCAAACGACAGCTCACCTGGTTTCGCAGAAACTCTGATATCATTCTCGTTGATGGTGAGAAACTATAAAAAAGACCCGAGCTGAATTATCAGTTCGGGATTTGTATATCTGAAATATATTCAGGATCAAAATGAAATACAAGCAACTGCTTCTGTTTGAATTCTGGTATATACTTATATACTGCTCGTACAATACGAGATACAACTATTTCCTCTGGTGTTCTTGTATAACTCTCATCATCTTGGAGATGGCATTCCCACTTTTGACCTAATTCTTTCTCTTTTCTATATGATTGAATAACAACAATATCATCTTGATCAATATAATGAGACATATATATTTTTTCTATCTCTGGATATAAACGATGATACCGACTCATATACTCATGAATCACCCTTTGTGTTCTTTTTGCAAGATTTTCAATTCTTGGACATTGACTTTCTGATTCATATATTTCTACTTGCATTGGTTTTTGAAGTCGATATGCTCGACCTATTTCTTGACCTGATTCTTTCTGTGACATATCGACTCCTTTATACTTAATATCAGTACTAGTATAAAGAAAAAGAAATAGTATTCAAGTACTATTTTAATTCTAACATTACCGGACAATGATCTGATCCCATAACATCAGTCATATAAGTAATATCTTTTGCTTGCTCTACAAATGAATTATTGAGCACAAAATAATCAATTCTCCACCCTACATTACGAGCTCGTGCACCTGCTCGATAGCTCCACCATGAATAGGTGTCTATCTGTTCTGGGTAGAAATGACGAAACATATCTGTATACCCATTATCGAGAAGTTCACCTACTTTTGCACGCTCAACAGGAAGAAAACCAATAGTGTTTTTATTTTCTTTTGGTCTGGCTATATCGATCTCAGTATGAACAATATTGAGATCTCCTGTAATGATTACATTTTTCCCCTCTGCTACGAGTTTATTTGAATAATGGATAATATGATCGTAAAATTCGAGTTTATATGTAAGCATTTCGGTACCATCTGCGCGCGTACCCCCATTTGGGAAATACCCATTAAGCAGCACAAAATCGGGTGTTTCGATTTGAGTCATACGCCCATCGGTATGGAAATGTTCTACTTCTTCGAAGTGATTTTGTGTATCTATAACAGGAACCGATTCTTTATAAAAGATCGCTGTTCCCGCATACCCTGCGCGAGTCCCTGAGTGCCACACATATTTATACCCTGGAATATCTCCGAGCTCTTTCTGAAACTGTTCTTCAAATGCTTTGGGCTCTTGGATACAGAGGATATCTGGGGATTCTATTGCCATGAATTCGGCAAATCCCTTTTTAGCTACAGCGCGAATACCATTTACATTCCATGAGATAATTTTCATAAAAAATATAATTAAGAATTTAAAATCTATACATTCATTCTGTCAGCAATACTTTTCATTCTCTCTATCATTTTTGTATTTTCTTTGACCGGATGAGAATATGTAACGCTTCCATAATAACTACTCCCAATAACCTGCGCTCCATAATACCTAAAAGCAGTTTTGAACCAATATCCTGGAAATTTCCAGAATTGTAATTTTTGAAACCAGTTTGGAGCTCCACCAGTGATAATCGAATACACTTTGAGGTAGCCCAATTTTTTCTGTGGTTGGCCACTCCATGAGATCTTTTTATAATCTAAAGCGATATATCCAATACGATCTATAAAATTCTTGAGTATTGCTGGCACTCCAAAATTGTATACAGGAGTTGCTATCACCAGTAAATCTGTTTGTTGTAATTTTTCTACCAAAGCAACCAATTCTGGTTCATCGGTAGTATTTGGATATTTCACATCATGACTATAGAACTGCATGGGAATATCCGAAAGGTATACTTTTTCTATTTCGATATCTCCTTCATATTTTGTGTGTAGAGTATCGATCGTTATATCAAGAAGTGTATCAGAATTCCCTCCCTTCTCTGGAGAAGCCGCTATTGCGAGTATTTTTTTCATGTTTTTCGTGTGTATTATTTATCCAAAACATTCTGGCTTGAGGGTTCCTCTATCGATCATTGATTGAACTACTCGATCAATAGCAATAGCGTAAGCCCCTGTTCTCAGGTCACAACTATAATTGCATGATGATTTGTGAACAGCGATAAAGGCATCTTCCATTTTCTGTTTGAGTTTTTCTAAAACTTCTTTTTCTGACCAGTAATACCCTGCCTGATTCTGTGCCCATTCAAAATAACTCACGGTTACCCCTCCAGAATTAGCCAGAATATCTGGAATCACTGTAACTCATTTTGAAAATAATATCTTATCCGCTTCTGGAGTAGTAGGCCCATTTGCAAGTTCTAGAACAATGTCTGCTTTGATCTGATCTGCATTATCCTCTGTAATCTGATTTTCAAGAGCAGCTGGGATAAGAATATCACATCCAACTGTGAGAAGATTCTGTGGATCTTGGAGCGTTTCGGCCTTTGGATAATCAGCAACCGTTCCGTGAAGCTTTTTGTATTCCATAACTTCAAAAATAGAAAGTCCTTGTGGGTTATAGATAGCCCCACGAGAATCAGAAACAGCTATAATATTGGCTCCCAATTCTGATAATAATCGAGCTGCTGTAAATCCTGCATTCCCCATTCCTTGGATGGCAACCCTCTTTCCTTCGATAGGTTGACCATCTTGTTCAAGATATTTTTGTAAAATATATACCCCTCATTGTGCAGTAGCTGCATTACGACCTAGAGATCCTCCAATCCCAATAGATTTTCCTGTCACAGCACCCGGGGTATACTGACCTGAAAGTTTTGAATATTCATCTATAAATACTCCCATCAGATGTGGATTGGTATTTACATCTGGAGCTGGAATGTCAGTCAAAGGACCAATATTGCTATACATAGATTGAACAAAAGCACGCATCACACGATCGAGTTCATCCTGACTATAATTCTTGGGATTGATAATCACCCCGCCTTTTGCTCATCCATATGGGATATCTGCTACTGCGCACTTCCATGTCATCCAGGCAGACAAAGCTTTTACCTCATCAAGAGAAACATTTTGATGAAAACGCAGCCCTCATTTCATTGGACCACGAGCATCATTGTGTTGCACACGATATGCTTGAAACACTTCTATCTTTCCACTATCTAATACAACAGGAAGTGAAACTTCGATAATCTTTTTATGAGTAAGAAGAATGTTCTGTGCACTCTTGCAAATATGCATTTTCTCTACAGCATTCTGAAACTGAATCTGTGCATTTTTATATACTGACATTTTTATAATACATTAGACATTAAATTATCTTACAAAAACCTATATGTTTTGTATTGCTTGAGCAATCTTCGGAGCAACTGTTTTATCCATAGCAGAAGGGATAATACAATCTGCTGTTGGAGTCTCTATACATGATGCTAATATTTCTGCAGTAAGCACTTTGATTTCCTCTGTTATTTGAGGAAGACGAGCATCCAATACCCCACGAAACAATCCTGGAAAAGCAAGTACATTATTTATTTGGTTTGGAAAATCACTACGACCTGTAGCAATTACTGCTGCTCCTGCTGCATGAGCATCTTGTGGCATGATCTCTGGAGTAGGATTTGCCATTGCAAATATAATAGGATCAGATGCCATTGATCGGACCATATCTTGTGTCAGGACCCCCGGCTGACTGACGCCGATAAACACATCTGCTCATTGAATCACATCAGAAAGTGCACCTTTTTTGTTTTGTTGATTCGTTATTTGTGCCATTTCTTCTTTGATTGGATTGAGATTATCTCTTCCTTGGTAAATAGCTCCACGAGAGTCACACAGAACAAAATCTTGTATACCATACGAATGCAAGAGTTTGCATACCGCAATACCTGCTGCCCCTGCTCCAGAAATTACTACCGAAAGATCTTTCATTTCTTTTCAGACAACTTTGGCTGCATTGATCATCCCTGCGAGAGTAACAATAGCAGTACCATGCTGATCATCATGAAATACGGGAATCGAAAGCTCTTGTTTGAGTCTTTCTTCTATTTCAAAACATCTGGGAGCAGAAATATCTTCCAAATTCACTCCTCCAAAACTTGGCTGAAGCCATCGTACAAGCTGAACAATTTCATCAATATTTTTTGTATCTACACAGAGTGGAAATGCATCTACTCCAGCAAATTCTTTAAATAATATAGCTTTCCCTTCCATTACTGGCATAGCTGCCTCTGGACCAATGTCACCCAGTCCAAGAACTGCTGTTCCATCAGAAATAACTAACACCATATTGCCACGAGCGGTATATTCATATGACTTCTCTGTATCATCAGCTATAGCCAGACATGGCTCTGCTACCCCAGGGGTATATGCAAGAGCGAGATCTTCTTGTGTACTCAGTGGTGTTTTTGATTGGATCTCTAGTTTTCCTTTGTGTTGTTTATGAAAATCAAGTGCTGCAGACATATAGGTATATATATTAATAAGTTCAAGATAATAAAAATCAGAGTAAGTATACTCTGATTTTAGAAAAACCGAAATAAATTTTAGATAGATATTGCTTAAAACTATTTTTGTTTTAATCAAATATATGATATAATATAAAATCTTATACAAAAATAAAAACACAAACATATGTCAGACACAAAATCATCAGCAACTGATATCATCAAAATGATGTTTCAAAAATACCCAGCGGTATTTACTATTATGATTATCCTT
>JAYELJ010000044.1:0-4034 GCA_034717395.1 Patescibacteria group bacterium | reverse complement strand
ATTGTTTTTCGAGCTCTCATACATTTTTGTGTTTCTGCTTTTGAAAAGTCTTATCTTTACGAACATGCGTCTTTGCTTTCACTTCATAGAGATCATAGTTACCATTTTCATTGAGCACCATGAAATCCGAACGCACAAAGAGGTTATCTACCAAAAACCCTGCTTGGTAGAGCAAGGGTCTATTATTTTGGAGAGCTTCTTTTGTTCTCGAGACATTATCTTCCATATTTGCTTTTGGGAGAGTCATATCTGCATTTTCTCGATCATTCTCATCTTCTAGTTCCCGATTAGGGTTGTCTTGGAAAAGATCATAAGCCACTTCTCCTGTTTTTCTTTCGAGGTACTCCAGGGCAATATCCTCGACCTGTTGTCCGAGTTGTATCATCTGATCTGCTGTTTCTTCATCTTCGAGGCCTTTGATGAAATCATAGGTATCTCTGTTATTCTGTTTCCACCAAGCGACCTTTGGCATTTCTTGGTAATCTACGAAGAGTGATTTTGTTATGAGCATAAGATCCAAGCTAATTATGAATTATTCTTTGAGTGACAATCATTCTCCACCATCTTCAGTTTCTCAAAATTGAAGCCATGAACATGAAAGTGTAATTCCCCCCATACTACTAACTGCAATATCTATAGATTTCCCATTCTCTTCAAATATAAATCCATATTTCTCCAAGTGTTCTATCTCAGCCTGCACTCATTCTTGTCACATATATGATGATGCTGTTATTTTCCCATCAGACCAACGAGTATCTGGACTTTCTTTTAGATATGCTTGAGATCAAGCTGGATATTTATCATCCAGTGTTTCATTCTTTGTGATCACACAAAAAAATCGTGTTTTTATAGCCATTGTTTTCTAATTATTAAGTAATACATCTATCTCAGATAACTGCATCTCAATAGATCGGATATCTGCTTCTATTTCACTTTGAGCATGAAAATCGAGCTCTGCATATTGTTCCTGTTCTTTCTTGAACTCAATCAGTTCTGTTTGTTTTACAGACAACTGGTTACTGAGCTCTTTTTGCTTTTGTGCAAGCTGTTCCTTGTACTCTGTAGAGATCTGTGAGTATTCCGAGAAATCTATTCCTTGGAGATAGCTATCACTGAATACCGACCAGGCATTGTTTGTCCCTTGCATATCATAATCCCAGGTTTTAGAGATCAAGAAATTATTTTCTTTTGGCCAGATAAATCCTCCAACCAGTTTCTTGCCTTGTTTATTTTGATCTTCTACATAATCCATCAGTCCTTTGAGTTTTTCTTTGGCATCTGGGAGTTCGAGAGTGAGGCTGTCTTTCGGGTCAAAGATACCAATGGTTCCATCTTTGTATTTCACTATAAAATCAGGATAGAAGGCTCCTATCTCCCCATTATGGTCGGTATATGGCACCGCAAAGAATTGCTCAGACACTGTCCCATTATTGTACCAAAATTCTATATCCTGAGATGTTTCTAGGTAGTATTTAATAAACTTTGTTTCTCCTTTTGAATCCAGTGACATATAGCTTGGTTGCATCACATTCTTTGTGTAATCTTCGAGAGTAGCATTCTCACTAAACCCTTGTGTCATAGGTATAGACCAGAGACTTGTTTTTACTTCAGAACCTTTCTTTTGTTTCGTTTCAGCATCTCGGATAGGAAGGTATTCTGTTTTTGCTTTATGAAGAACCTCTAAGAAAAACTCTTTATTACTGAGAATAAGCTCTTGGTAGTACAGACGACTTTTGCTTCTTCCGAAGAAATAGTGTTCTAGAGCTTTGTACATAGCTTCTATAACTACTGTATAGCTTCGGGCTATATTCGAGAATTGTGGTTTTACGTTTTGTTTTGCAAAGTTATCGAACTGGATTTTGATCAGTTCTTCTTCTGTTTGCGTATGAATATTACTCTGACTCACGATTTGTTCTCCTGTCTGATCATCTATATCGACTAATATTTTCCCATCACTAATAAGCTTGGATTGGAGTGTTGTATGACTCACAGGGACTTTCATCCAAAACTTTGTTTCGTTATCTAGACGATTGAGTTCTGAAAATTCTCCTCAGATAGTTTCGACTAATGTCTTGGCAAACACATTATAGAAAGATAGTCCTATATCTTTATAGTCCGTACGACTCTTGAAGATAGAAGGAAGAGAGATAGGAGTATAGAGCTCAGGATCTCGTGTAGCTATACGACTTTTGATCACATTCTTTGCCATAGCATCAATAGAGATCTTTGCTTGTTCGAGGTCGGTATATACAAAGGCTTTATTAAGTTCTTCTTCAGGATAGTGTTTCCATTCTGGCATACGCAAAATACGACCCACTGTTTGGATCTTGAATGATTCTGATTTCATATCATGAAACATAACTAGTATTTGTGCTCGTGGACAATCCCATCCAATAGCAATAGCCTGTTTGAACAATAGAACCTCTACAGGGCTCTCTGGGTGACCAATAAGGTCTTTGTTCGTTTTATCCTCTGAAAGCCAAATAGCGAGCTTCTGATTGTCTACAGTGACACCTTTCTCCTGGAGTATTTGTATCGTTCTTTCCATTTTGGTTTTATCAATATCTTCTACTTTTTTCTTTTCACTTGGGAGTTGTATGAGCACCAGTGGTTTTACATCAGATCCTTGTTTTGCATACAGGTCTTTGAGTTGCTGTTGTTTTGCAAGAGCTTGTTCTATTACGAGTCTGTCTGTAGCAATAGATTCTCCTTGGTATTGTGAGAAATCAGGATTGATAAGCACTTCTTTTTTGACCATACCTGATTCTATAACATCTTGGATATCGACTTTTACTATTTCATCAAAGTCTGGACTATCTGGTGTTGCGGAAACTTCTATCTGTAGATCAGGCTTAATGTAATCCACGATCAATTCTTGAGCCCTTTTTGAATCTAATGACCTATGACTCTCATCAACAATAAGAATTATTTTTCTTCCTTGTTTATGGGTATTGTGCATATAGGTTGGGATATTTTCTTCTCGTTCATTATCTCGCATAGCGATATTTTTCCAGTCATCGGTTCCTTTGTATTTGGCTCTGAGGGACTCCCAGTTGATAAAGAGTATTTCATTATCTTTGAGTTGTTTATCTTGAATATCTGCGAGCTCAGAAAAGCGAAGACGAGAGCCTTCGAGGTTTTTCTCAAAGCTTCTTTTTGACTGACGAGAGAGGTCGTTTACACTCATCCATATAAACGCATAGCCTGTTGTATGAGCATCAGAAAACTGACGCAGGTACCGTTGCATCATTATTGTTTTTCCTGATCCTGTAGGAGATTGAAATACGATACTATGTTTTCTATCTCATTTAGAGAGAAGTTTATGGGTTTTATGAGTCAGTTCTCGGACAGACTCAGCCTGATATGGTTTTAGTACAATCATAATAAATAAGAGATATTAGAAGTTGAAAATCTTTTTATACACTTGGAGTATTTCACTTGGAATGGTTCTTATCTGTATATCTCGATCTATATCTTCTATTTCTTTATAAAAGATCTCATTCTCTGCGAGAGAGAAGACATATACAGAAACTGGTTTATTAAGAACACCCAGGAGTTTTTTCAAAGATTCAAAATCTAATACATCGTACAAGATTGCAGTATAGGTATCTGTTCTTTCATAGAGATGGAGGCTTTTTATATCTGTTTTAAGAGCAACTTTTTTGAAAGTATCTTCTTTTATACAGAGTATTTCATCACAACGATGGATAAACTTCATACGAAGATCATCTGTAGATTTCTCTGTTTTTATAAATTCTGTAGTGTAGTAGTTCAGATTTCCTCCGAGACCTTCCACTTCCTTTCCTTTGCTGTCCGTATAACCCTCTATAACACGTTTATTTCGTTCATAGGTAATATCTCTACAGATATTCTTTTCAGGGGCCTCAGGAGTGCTCTCTTGGTTCGAACAAAGGATAAACTTTCTATTCCCACCATCTTCTTTATTGAGCTCCATAACCGCATGCCCTGTTGTTCCTGATCCTGCGAAGAAGTCGAGGATGATTGAGTTGTGACTAGAGGCTAATAACAATAAA
>JAYELJ010000043.1:0-4046 GCA_034717395.1 Patescibacteria group bacterium | reverse complement strand
TGAGCGATTTAATCACTCAGTTTGTGTCTCAGATTTCTCATGTCTTTTGCTAAGCTTCCATCAGGGTCAACTTCCAATTCGGTTGTGATTTTATTGATCGAATGCATGACTGTCGTATGGTTTTTCCCTCCAAATATCTCACCGATACGTTCGAGTGCATATCCAAGTTCATGTTTTATCATGTACATATATACTTGGCGAGCCTGCATTATTTCTTTTTTGCGTTTGGTTCCTACCATATCACGCTGTGGGATATGAAAATAGTCTGAGACTGTTTCTATGATAAATGCATGATCAATAGATTTTTTGATAGATCATCCACTACTAGAAGGGTTGTTTAGTGATTCTATTTGTGTGATCGTTCCATTTCTACGAAGTACACTTTCTGCGAGGTTAATACTTGGTTCAATATCGAGTAGATCCATCTCAGCAAGGAACTGTGTCAGGACTCCTTCGAGCTGACGCACAGAATCGCTGACATTATGCGCAATATATTCAATGACATCGGAAGGAAGGAATTTTCCTTGTTCCTGTGCTTTACTACTGAGGATTGCACTTCTTGTTTCAAAATCTGGTTGTTGGATGTCGACAATCATCCCCGATTCGAAACGAGATACGAGCCGATCATCAAGTTTTTTGATTTCTTTTGGTGGACGATCAGAACTGAAAATAATCTGTTTTCCAGCTTCTTTTAAGATATTAAATATATGAAAGATCTCTTCTTGTGTCTGCTGCTTCCCAGCAATAAACTGTATATCATCCACAATAAATACATCCACTTTTCGGTACTGTTTTTTCCATTTATCTATGATTTTCACCCCACCTTGGATAGCAGATACCAGCTCAGAAGTAAATTTTTCTGAAGTAGTATATACTACCAGTTTATCCCTGTCTGTTTTGAGTATTTCATTCCCAGAAGATTGGAGGAGATGTGTTTTCCCAAGACCTACTCCACCGTATATAAAAAGAGGATTGTAGCTTTTCCCTGGGTTTTTACATACCGCTTTGAATGCAGCATGAGCAAGCTGACTTCCTGACCCAACTATAAAATTATCGAGAGTGTATTTGGGGTTCAGTACACGAGAAGATATGTTTTCAGAAATACGAATACCATCAGTCTGCGCTTTTCTTTTGATTTTTGTGGCTACCTGTTTGACAGATTTGAGTGAAATAACACGATCATCGGATTCATTGTTCAGAGCGTTATCAACTTCAAATTTGATATTCCCAATTTCGATTTCATTCGCTTTGAATGCTTTGATGATAGTATCTTTATGTCGAGTTTGTATACGATGAATAGCGGCTTCGACCGGTACACCGATAGTCGCTACTTTATTTTCCATATTCAAAAGAGCTGTATTACGAAACCAAGTCATAAATTCAGTGGGCTTGAGCATCTGTTGCAGCTCTATCAGTACCGGTTTCCAAGTGTCGCGAAGTTGTTCAGTCACAGAAAAATAGCATAAAAAATGAGTGTGCAAAACTATACAGGACTATTGTTTTTTTTAAAAGAGATTTTTTGTAAATTATAAAAATATCAGAATAATATTATAGTGTTTATTTTATTTCTGACAAGTGACTATAAGGAAACTCTTATTGTTCCTGTTGTATTACAAGGAAAAGAGCGTAAAATATTTACGCGATACATGGGTCATTACCTGTGTGTCTGTTCATTGTATATATCGGGGAAATATAAATAATATGATTAAGGAGTAGTATGTGTTTAGATAACAATACTGAGGTAATAGTGAAAGTAGTATCATTTTCAGAAAATAATCAATACTGTTACTGTAAACCACTGGATGACCAGGATAAAAGATGTATTAGTTTTCATATATTTTCTGTTTGGACAACAAAACTCAAGATACTTCCTCCTAAGGTTGGAGATATGTTAGTTTTGAGAGATGTTCGATCGAAGTTGGATACTAAGGACAAAGAGGTTTGGTATGCAAACGAGGCAAGACCAAAAAGAGAGTAGAAAGCAAGCGAGATATAGCTTGATATTTTATTTATAGATATCTGATATCTCTAGATAAAAATTATATAGATTCAAGATCGTAAGACTTGAAATAGAAATGAAAGGAAATAAGATGGATATGAAAAACCCATTTAGAAACAAAAAAGTGGCAACAAAAATGATGATGTTATTGTTAGTTGTGTTTATGGTAGTATTGCCATTTTCATCAATTATTCAGTGGGATGAGTATAAAAGTTATACTGTTGCTTCAGATAATCAGGAATTGATTACTTTGACCAACAATATGTATACGATTATGAAATTCTCGAAAAAAGAAAGGAATACTGCAGCAAAATATTTTAGACAATTTAAAAAGCATCAGTATTCTGGAAGTTTTTCTGGTGTATCAGAATTGGATAAGGCTATTGCAGAAGCAAATGCTCTAATTCCAACTATACATATGATTCATACAGATAAACACTTTTCTCATACTGTAGAAACTTGGCAGAATTATATCACAGAGTTATCTGCTCATAGACAAAGTATGAAGAGTAAGAAAAAATCACCAGAAGTAACGATGTTTTATACCAAGCATCATAACTATATTATGAAGATTATTGATGAAGTTATATCAATAGCATCTTCAAAAGATATGTTGGCATTTAAAGCTATGATGCAGTATTCAGAAGCATATTCTATAGAAAAGACATTAATAGAAAATGTAGTAAAAAGTGATAAGTTTGCTCCAGGAGTAAGATCAAAATTGGAAAGAATTATTGCTGGAAAGCATAAGGCTGATGAAGAACTTAAGAGTTTTGCAAAGTCACCAGAGTTTGAACAGTGGTACGCAGATCTGCTAGAAAAAGCAGAACCTATGAATCATATAGAAAAGAAATTATTAGCTCATACAAATAAAGGTGGAATGGGAGTTTCTCTTTCTAATTGGACTCCAGTGACAGAGCTGGTTATGAAAGAAATTATATCTACAAATACATCTTTAACAAAGCAGTTGAAGGTAAAGAATGCAAAAAATAAAAAAGGATTAACGACTATTCCATATGTGAGATCTGTAGCAGATATTACTGGGCTTATACAGGCAGAAAGAGAGCTAGCCTTTTTATGGTTAGGGGATATATCAACAGTATCTCATGAAGAAAAACAGTTTATTCAAGTGTTTTTGGATTCAGATGAAAAAGAAATTCCAGAAGCGGTAGAAGAAAGGTACCCAAAACTGTATACCTTGATGAAATCTATGCAGATGACAGTCGGTACAGATGGTGATTATGCTGACTATATGGATATATATGATCAATATACATCTATCAAAAACAAGTATCCTGGGTATTTTCAATCAGGGGTTTCAGATTTTCATTCATCGTATGTTACTACTCTGCCTCAGATTCAACAAATGATACTGAATAAAGAGATCACGATAGAAATTGCAAATCAGATGTATACAGATATTGTTCATTTTGCGATAAAAATGCCTCTGTATGTAAAAAAGATGTCAAAATCTCCTCAGATCATGAGATTGATGAGTTCTATCTATTATTTCTCTCAGTATAAAGAAAGAATGGCTCAGGTACTTGCTTTGATGTCAGATTCTTTCTCAAGTAATAATTTTAGATCAGGTGTAAGAGAGAAGATATTAAAGTTTTACAATAAAGCACAAGAATCGAGAGCAAATTTTATGAGAGAAGCAGATCAGAAAAATATACAGATTTTTCTTTTGTCAGAGAAAAAATATGAATCAGTATTTGAAAAATATATAAATACAGTAAGAAATACGAATACTATTGGTGGATTCCCTTTTGCTTCTGACCCTGATTTTGATAAAAACAAATGGAAAGAAGTAATGGGTTCATGTGCTCAGGCGCTTGCGACAACATCTCAATCGATGATTGATCATATTTATTCTGATATTACAGAGAAAAAAGATCATGCGAGTATGATGCTGATATATACAAGTGTATTTATTGTCCTTGCTCTTATTTTTATATTTATTTTGATAAGAGTAATCTCTTCTAGCATTGTCCATCCGACACAAACAATATCTGATGTACTGATATCATTTTTCAAAGTTCTCAAT
>JAYELJ010000042.1:0-4085 GCA_034717395.1 Patescibacteria group bacterium | reverse complement strand
CTTGCCTTTTAGAGCACATCACTGTGTTTGAACCCTAAAAGAAAAAGCATCCTATTTGTTTGGGATGCTTTTTATGTATCTCTGATCTTTGTCTCTTTTTTTTCTTTCTCTCGAGGAAATATTTTCCAAAAAAAGCTTTGCCTTGTATCTTCCTGGAAACTTGCGGGAGACCCTTTGGGTCAGAGGCAAGTCCAGGAAGATACTGGCATGCTTTTGGAAAATATTTTGGAGAGGGAGGTTATTTCTTTGGTATAAAAAAACACAGACCATAATGATCTGTGTTTGGGCTCATCACTGAGGAGGAGCATATGTGTGTTGGGCTATTGGCATATTTGCCACGTAAGCACCAGCATCAGATTGTGTGTCTGGGAGAGAAGCATTTGTACTACTTCCATCCCCACCGCCACATGCGGTAAGTAATAATGCAAGAGGCACCGCAGCTATCAGAAGTTTTCCCGAAGATATCATACCATCTACTAGTGTATTGGGTACTTCTTCTTGAGAATCATCATCCTGCTCTGGTCTTCTTGCTATCATACCAAGGAGCAGAGAGCTCAGCGTATAGCTAAACCACTCTTCCTCTTCGACATAGACCCACACACCTTGGGTATGTAAGATTTCTGTCATAACAGGATACGATAGATTTTCTAGCTCAAGGCTAGAATCCTTCGATGCAACCATCCATGTATTATTCACTGCATCGTATCCCCAGATGATCGTTACTTTGGATTTAAGTTCTTCGAACTCTTCTCCGGTAATATCTTTCTGGAATCCTACAAAGTTCCATCCAGGTTTGAAATTATAATTAACTTTCGTAGCTGGGTTATATTCATAGGTATATGTCCAATGCTGATCTGTATTATTTTGAATCCACATAGCTTCGCCGAATTCCCATTGTTGTATTGTAGGGAACCCTTGTTCTAATACATAATCATTTCTTCCTGGTACTTTAGAAAAGAAATGCCATCCACTGGTATTATCCTCTCCGGTATTTCTATAGACCCAAGTATTAGAATCTTCTGTAGATCCATATGTATCGATGTTCAAGAAAAATTTCTTCCCGATCATTGTATTTGGATTAATAAGATTCCATCCAGGTTCGATATCCATAGATTTTTCTACAACAGGAGTTTCTTCGACTGGTTTTACCGGAGTAATTCCAGGTGGAGAACTAGGAACATTCATTCCAGTGCAGCTATCATCTAACGTACAATTTACAGTATCATCTGTATTACTTTCTTCCTCTTCGACCACTGTATCTGATTCAGACTCTTCAGTGCTATCATCTACAATTGTATCTGATTCACTTTCTGAGTCTATTTCTTCTTCTGTAACAACCTCTTCTTCCTCTTCGATCACTGTATCAGATTCAGATGAGTTATTACTCTCCTCATCTACTACTTCTTCTGTTTCTTCCTCCACCGGAGTTTCCTCTGTAGTGGTGTTATCATCTTTTTCTACTGGTGCAGAAGGTGGCAGTTGTACTACACCATAGGTACTAAAGTGTGTAATATTAGCAAAGACTTTATTATCTTCAGTCTTACTAACAGGTTGTGTTTCCCACAAGCTAGCCTCTTCATTGAAGTATGCAATTTGTTTGTTTTCACAACCTGAATCACCACATTTCATTCCTAATTCAATAGACTTAGAAAACACCATTTCTGGTCCAAAATCCACAGGATCTCCGACAATAGTAATATTTTCTTGGTTGGTCTGCGGATATGAAACAACTTGGCCCATAGTAATAGCTCCAGACCCACCGAAGTCATTCATAATAACATCACCAGATACAGCAAGTACAGCATGAGAAAGTGTATCTTGTAGATCACTGGATGCAGAAACTATTACATCTGAATTTCCCGCAATAACTTCAATATATTCAATATTTGCCGTTATTCTTTCTGATCTCGTCATTGTATCTAAAACACTTTGCCAAGTATCAACCCCAGATATCTGCATAGCTCCTTGGAACGTTGCTTTTATTCCTGTTTTTGCACCAGAACTATTAAGAATATCGAATCCTTCTATAGCTTTTGGTTGTGCATCAGCAGGGATTAACATTTTTTCAAACTGTGTTAGATCCATTGCTTCCTGATACATTCTCACTTTTCCGTTCACATCTGTTGCAATCAACTTCTCTGTAACTGAATCATACCGAACTGTTACCTCTTCTAAAACATTCCCAACTTTCATATTTGTCATGAATGTTACAGGTTCTTGTTTGATAGTATCCACAGAAGGATTCACACCAAGGTATTTATTTGGTTTGGTATGAATAGCAAGTGTTTCTTTTAGACTATCAAGTGCATCTTTTTTTGTAGGCGCTGATACATCCTGACTGATTATCTTCCCGTCTATATCTCGGACAACATTTTTTCTATATTGAATAAGTGTTCCAAGTTCTGAGTAATTTATAGAGTCTGGTGTTCCAAGGCTATACTTTTCTGTATTGAAATATTTAGTATTTACATCATCCAACACAGATATCGTTGACTCCCAAGGATTTCTTCTTAAAACGGAGTTATAATTCTCCATTAAAGAATCCCCAATAACTTCTGTTTCTAGATTTATTTTCTTGAAATTATCCTCTACATCCATAAGACGTATGTAATTGAGGAATCTATCGGTATAAAATCCATTCCCATCTGTTACTTTTCCTAATTTCTTGGTGATACTATCAACCAGATCTGAGTCATTAATAACAGACATAAACTTTTTCTGCTGTGATATATTCAATCTTACTTTATTCTTCCCAAGATAGAGGAGATTATCAACACTAATAGCTGTATCTATATCGATATCTCTTAGGTTTTTAGAACTCATTTTTACGAGAGCTTCTTTGACCTTATTTACTTGGATAGATTTTAGATAACTTGGAACATCATCAGTATCATCCAGGTACTTCTTTACATCAGACATTTCTGATCCTGCTATATCTGATAACCTCATAACCTGAGCACCTTTGCTTGGTAATGGAGCCATCATAGAAGCTATCAGAGCTGTCTGTGCTATATCAGCATACTCATCACTTTCTTCTGCATATTCAATATATTGTCTGATATTGGTATCTTCAAATCTATTAAGCAACGGACTCACATGTGTATATAACACTTCCTGGATATCTGTTTTAAAATATCCTTTTCTGAGTATTTGTAAGGCATCATACTGATCCTTGTTGTGAGCTATTGCACGAACGAATAGATTAGAAAGTACTTGTTTTGATACAGACACATATTGATAGACTACATCATATGGATCACTTACCAGTTTTGCAGTATCGACGAGGTCTGTAATCATATACAGAGACCAAAGTTCTGCCATAATTTGGGCATCACTTTTTGAAGCATTCTGCAGTTGAGATATATCAAAATATGATGCAGCAAGTGATGATCCTGTAGGGATCATACCATTGTATGCTAGTACAGTAGTATCCAGATTGAAGCCTGCAACTGTTGTTGGAACGGATGCGATTACAGATGATAAATCATTCTCTGTAATAGTGACTTTTGCTCCTGCCAGCACAATATCTGTATCTGATGTATATCGGACAGATACGTTACTATGATCATCCCATAGACTATCATCCCAAATAATAGTATATCCATTGCTAGAGGTTACTGTTTTTGCAATAACTTCACTTGTATCCTGATCTACAAATTCAAGTGATTGATTTGGAGACCCATGAACAATATTCAATGGAGTGGACCAAAATGGAACATCTCTATGGTTTGTAATATCTATACGTTCTTCTCCAGTAATACTCACAGATTGAGTAGAAATAACTTCTCCACCGTAGCTAATACTTACGGCATCTGTTGTATCTCCAAATTCTGAGTAAGTCGTAGTAAACTGCCCGTTATCATCGTATGATAATTTAGAAGTATCATAGCTAACTGTAAGATCACTATACGGGATTACGGTATCCGCTTTTCCTTCTGTCCAAGTCTGAACAACAGAAAAACTCATACTATCATCAGACCAAGTCACTACTACCTCGTCCTCTACAGGATCTGGGAGCGGTGTACTGTTGATAGTGAGAGACAGCGAATCTGTAAATCCATTATCAGAAAAATTGATAGTAGCTG
>JAYELJ010000041.1:0-18471 GCA_034717395.1 Patescibacteria group bacterium | reverse complement strand
TAACTACTTGTTAATAAGTAAGGAGACATCTCCTTGCTTTTTCTTTTATTTCTTTTTTCTTCTCTGTTATATTTAACATATGAAACTCATTCTTCCCACACCCTGGTATCGTAATTCAAAATATGTTCCGCATCTTATAGAGCATTGTGTTCTTCATCCAAAAGATCTTTCTCTTCAGGATTGTTTTTTGTATGCCTCAGATATAGATGCGAGCACAAATGGTGTATTTACAGGATATCATTTCCCATATTTGAAAGAAGAGAATATAGAAATACTTATTGATTCTCTGTTACAGAAAATATCTCCAGAAGTTATTGACTATGAAAAATTTGTGCTCGAGGATGAACTTGATGATATAAGTTATGCTCGAGGATGAACTTGATGATATAAGTTATGCTCAGAATCTATATGAAAAGATCGGTCGGAAGATGTACGGGAATTCATTCAATAACAACCATGTTTCTCGTGTGAGTAGATCATCCATACAGGCCTATTTTAATACAGTGTATACCAAAGAAAATATTCTTGTCTGTGATGATGATTTCCATGTCCTTCAAGAATGAAAGTTGTACAAAAAAGAGACAAATATTCCTCTGCCAGAAATACAAAAAGATACTATAAAAGTAAAATGGGGAGATCAGTTCTCTCCACATACAATATATACCTGTGATCTTTCATCGGGATACAATTACCTGCATATGTGGTATCTGTATAAATTTATAGAAGACTCTTTCTATAAAAAACAACGATTTGATCAAGGGGTATATTTTACAGAAAATGTGAGTTTTTTCCTCTATCAAGATACGATAGTCATATCCTGTCCTCAGGAATATGATGCAAATGAAATCACGGATCAATATCGAGACCAGTTTTATAAATATTTTATTCGTACCATACTCCCTTTTGATATTTGGAGATTAGATGTATATTCTCGTATGTGAATAGAGAAAAGCTTAGATGTAAAGAAATACAGAAAATATCTGCAACCTGAACATTTTTACTTTTCTGTTTTGTAATCGCAAGATCGTATTCTTTAGATTATCAATTGAATATCTCAAAAACTCTAAATAATTTATATCTTATTATGCATATCTCTATGTCTGGATTTTGAACAGAAGAAGCAATACAGTTTTTGGTTCAATATTACCCAACTACCCCACAGAAAAAGCCTGCTCTATTTCATTCTGTGCGTGTAGCTTCGTATATGTATATCAATGGATACTCAGAAGATCTTTGTATCGCTGGATTACTCCATGATGCGATAGAGGATACACCGATAACAAAAGAAATGATCGCAGAGAAATATGGGGATCATGTATCAAATATCGTAGAAGCCAATTCAAAAAATCTCTCACTTCCGAAAGAAGCAATACTTGAAGATATAGTGCAGCGTTGTTCTCAGTATGGGCAAGATGCAATGATTGTAAAGATTATAGAGGTGTATGATAATTATTTGTTTTATACAAGACAGATACAGGAATGAAAGGATCTTCAATCTGAAATAGATCGTTGTGAATATATCGCAGGACTGGTTCAGAAATATAAAAAAGATGAGTGGGATGACTCATCTTTCGATTTGATAGATATAATACTGAACAGCTAATTACCAATTAGATGCTTCCATAAAACCTCATGTTGTTTTGTATTATATAGGTTTGCACTTCACGTATAAATTGTAAATACTATTTGCAGTAAAGGAAATAGCTACTCATAGATGACCTGGGGTAACCCCAGAGGATATTGTGGATAGTCCTCGATCACAAATTTTTACTATACAAAATCTGATGAGAAATAAACTTATTGCTTTCTTTTTGTTGTTTTCTTTCCCATCTACAGCAGTAGCTGGTCCTTGTCCAGATCCATATGGAAATTTGGTTTTATATTTTGAAAAAGGAGAAGATTTATACCAAATAAGTTGTGATACTGATGATAAGTGCGACCCTCAGTGTGCAAATTTTGACCTATATATTTATTATGGAGCAGAGGAATATGATTTAGAGAGCTATTCGTATATCTGAAATCATTGGACTTTGTCTGGCAGTGATATCCTATGAGAATCTTACCCGGAACTTACTAAATCAGATTTTAGCTTTGCTGATAGGTCTGAGTTGTTTTGGAGAGATGTATGGGAAAATGTAAAATTTGTATTTGAAATGATCTGGATACTGGTTACTTTTCAGTAGATTTTATCTGATAAAATTAAGTATTTACATGTTTTCTGTTCTAATTCTAGTTTTATTTAATCCAAGGAATACACTATATAGAAAAGTATTATATATTTTATGGATCGAATTTATTTTTAGTAGGAAAGGTATAGATATTATCCCAGCACATTATTTAAATGTCCCCAAAAAACCTAAAAAGGAAAGACATCATATAATTCCTATTGGATATGAAATATGTCCAAGTATCGTTGTTGGTTGGACTGCTGAATTTGCACAGAAACATATTGGAAATATTGCCTGAGGTATTGTTTATGATTTTCAAAATAAGAAGCTTTATATCAATCACACAAGATATATGTTGCTTTCCTCATCAGTACATAAACGATTGCATCACTATATTAATGAGAAAATAAATCAGCTTCTTGGTTGTACATTTCAAAACTTATTCGTTGATGAATCTTACGATATTCCAGGGAACTCAAAATATCTTGTAAGATCATTGAAAAATTTGCAGAAGAAAAGTAGTCATCATCATTTAAGTTATTATACTCGTTTGCATGATTGAGATTATTTTGTATCACGAAATGTTTTAAATTCAAAGAAATGTAGAAAGGAAAAACAAGAGTATGTGAGAAAGCTTATGAAATTTAAAAAATCAATGAAGCATAAAATACAGTATCTTCCTTTGGATACATTAGCTAAAGAAAACTTAAAGCCTTGATTCCGATCGAAAGATAGAATAAATCATGTGTATTCACTTTGAGAAATAAAACATTATATAAGTTCAGGAAGACCTATTATTATTAATACAACTACCGGCAGGATATCACGATGAAATAAGTATGTATCATGTGTAATGCACTATAGAGCTTTAGGGAATTTTAATACTGTAGAAGAGATATTACTTCCTGTGATTGAATATGATCACCAAAAACATGGACCTTTTAGTAATTAAAATACAATTGATGTAAATCACTATCTTTCCCTAGATTCCCGAATATTCACACTCTGAGAAGGAGCAAAAGTTTGAAAACAGCATCCGGTGTGGATGCTGTTTTTTTGTTTGGTACTTTATTTACTGATTCATTACACGATACATGAGTTCTGCAACATCAGCACGGGTCATTCCGGCGGTTGGTTGAAGCGTATTATTATGTACATCGATCAGATTGTTCTCTTTGCAGTAAGCTGCGTATTTTGCAAACCAGGCATCGGCAGGAGTATCTTGGTAGAGATTTGTAAGTTCGCTTGGAAAATCGACCCCAATAGTTTCGAGGATAATTTTCAAAGCTTCTACACGATTTACCACTTTTTCTGGTTGAAATGTCCCATCTGGATATCCTCCGACAATACCTTTTTTCTTGGCATTGTTTACGTAGGCCATATACCAAGCTTGGTCTGATACATCAGAAAATTCATTACTGATAGTTTCATCAACTTCTTGCTGAGTCCCAAGAAGAATAATTTTGATAAGCTCAGCACGAGTTACTGTTTTGGATGGTTTAAAAGTTCCATCTGCATATCCATTGATAATCTCATTTTCTTTGAGGAATTTGATAGAAGCATAGTTTTTATGCACGGTATCAACATCTGTAAAAATAGGTTCTTCTTTTTTCGAGGCGAAAGCAAGTTTGTCGGTTGTATATACGATGCTTCGGTCTGTGTCTTCGAATGTAAGAGTAGCATATCCACTCAGTGATTGAGTGAAATGAACGGTTGCTTTTCCTTCTACAAATGTGATCTCTGACCCTTCTGTAAAAGATCCAAAAGCAGAATCGCTCGATAGTTGTACAGTGTTGTTGTAGTTCTTGTCTTGTTCTTTGTTTGCATCAATAGCTGTGAGTTCAATAGTTGTTTCTGTTTTTTCAAAAAGTTCTGATTCCTGAATATTGATTTCAAACTCTACCGCAGTCACTTCTGTGTCTTTTATTTCTATTGATTCAGTTGTTTGTGTTGAGTCTTCTGTTGGTTTGTCTGTTGGTTCTGCATCTTTTGTGTCAGAAGTAGCTTCAAAAGCATTTGCTGAAAGGTCACTCGCTTCTATTGTTTTTTCTACAGGTGTATCTGTCGATGTGCTTGTGTCTGCAGTTGCTACTTTGCTTGAAGAGCTAATTCCTACTGCGTTTTTTTGTACGAATTCCATAGGATGGATAGTGTGCTCCTTCGCTGTTTTTGTATCCATAGTGTAGTACGGATGGTACGGGGCAGAAGCCTTGTCTATTTGAAAATGAAGATGTGGCGCGGTTGAATTCCCGGTGTTTCCTGAATATCCAATTTGTGTCCCTTTGGCGATTTTATCACCTTTTTGTACGATGAACCCATCGAGATGTTCATACGCTGAGTAATAGGTTGTGGTAGCGCCTGGGTTTTCTAGGTCTGGTACATCGTCATGTCGGAGGACAACAGCGTTTCCTTCCCCATATTTCCCTGCATAGGCATTTTGTACTACAGCATTTGCGATAGCATATACTGGTGTCCCTGTAGGAACAATAATATCTACAGCAGAATGAGCCCCTGCATTTTCGGCCCACATTTCGCTATATGATCCCATGTAGAGGATGGTATAGGTAATTTTTGAATTGATCGTTTCGATATCTTGGGCTGATGTCCCCAGAGATGCAAACTCTGCCTTGAGTACGGTAGGGTCATACTCAGGAAGGTCTATAAGCTGAGAAGAATCAAGTTCTTCGTATTTGATTTGGTTGCGCTCGGCAAGAGTCATCCCAAGACCATTCCAGTTTGGGACTTTTTTGATAGGCATAATAGCTCCATCGAATGTATCGGATTTTTGTACCATGACCATTGAGGCTAAGAATAAATCTTTAAGAGGAAGAGCAAAAGAAGAAACAGCAATGAGTGCTACCATTCCAGCAGCGATCCATTTACGATTTCCTTTTGTGAGATATTCCAGAAATGAAGTATCTTTCATAAGTTTTTGTTTTTATTTTGTTTGAATATGATCTTTCTATGATCGGAGTATTATATCATAAAATGAGATAAAAAAAAAGCCCCAAGAAATAAAATTCTTAGGATTTATTTGAATGCATAATCAATTAGTTGATTTTTCTTGAGTCTGATAAATGCTGGAATGGTCTTGGGTGAGATAAATTTGAAGAACACCGAACATATCGCAAGTACGATAATAATATATATGCCAATATCTACCAATTCAGACCATAGCTCTAGGTTATACCTTTCAGAAATAGCTTGTCCTCCAATTAAGATAAACACAGCGGTTGTTTTTACTTTGCCCCATACATTTGCAGCAGTGCTTTTGTTTTTCTTTTTGAGCCATCTTCGAGATATCTGAGAAAATATATCTATACAGATGAACAGGACAATTCCGGATGTAAACCCAAAAAGATAGGGAAGTATGGGGAGATAGAGACCTTTGTCCCCAAGAGCATCTACTATTTTTCCTATATCTGTAATGAGATCAGCTCCTCTAGCAAATATTCCATCTATAGCATCGCTAATAGCAGCTATAATAAATAGTATTATGGCTGCAAATACAAATCCAGAACTATGAAGCCATATTACTGGAATTGCCATAAGCATCCGTCCATATGATATGGTGTTTGGATGAAAAACACGGTGTTTTTGTATAATTGCTATACGTGATGGGTCTTGAATCATCCATTGAGCCCACATAAGGGGGATAACCCAGGCAAGCATATAGGCTATTATCTCTAATATAATCATTTCTAATGGCATAAGAGCCTCCTTTTCTGTTTTTAATTTTATGTCTATTCTATTGTATCTGATTGGTTTTATAATATCAAAAAGAGTCTCTGTTTTTAGAGACTCTTTATGTTTTTTTGTATGCTTTCGAGTATACTCAGTGCTTGTATTGGTGTTGTGTTACTGATATCTAGTTCTTGGATGTCCGGAATAATTGTTTGTGATAATTCTTTGTATTTTTGAGCATCTGATTCGAGCTCTTTTTCTTCGGGAGTCTTGATAGTAAATAAAGCTTCTTGTTTTGGCGAAGTGTGAGTTCATTTCTTTTCTTGGTTTTCTAGGTACTGTAAGTGTTTTTGTGCTTGGTAGAGAATTTCTTTTGGGAGGCCGGCTCGTTCTGCTACAGCGATACCAAAACTTTTCCCTGCTTTTCCATGGACTACTTTATGGAGAAATACGATTCCATCTTCTTGTTCTAGGATAGAAACAGAAAGATTTTGTGCTTGTGTGAGCTCTTCTACATGATTGGCAAGCTCATGATAATGAGTGGCAAAGAGTGTCTTGGCTTTGGTGGTGTCGTGGAGATAATCCAGTACTGAGCGCGCAATAGCAAGCCCATCGTAGGTGGATGTTCCTCGGCCGATTTCATCCAAGAGAATCAGGCTTTTTTCTGTGGCATGGTTGAGAATATGTGCAGTTTCTTGCATTTCTACCATAAAAGTAGATTGACCTTTGTTGAGGTTATCTTGTGCTCAGACACGGGTAAATATACGATCACAGATACTGAGACTGGCTTGGTCTGCTGGGATAGAACAACCTATTTGAGTAAGAAGAACACAGAGTCCAGCAGTACGGAGGTAGGTCGATTTTCCGGCCATATTGGGCCCGGTGATGAGTTTGACACGGTTGTCTGGTTCTATCTGGATATCATTGGCTATAAAGTGTGTTTCAATGGTTTCGCTGATAGGGTGTCGGGCATTTTGTATCTGGATGCTATTTTCCTCTGTGATTGCTGGGAATATATACCCTTGTTTTTTTGTCAGAAAAGCAAAACTACACAGCACATCTATTTGTGCAATGCTTGCGCTGAGTTTTTGAATATCTTGGATGTGTTGGTTGAGCTCGGTACGGAGCTGTTGAAAGAGAGTGTATTCGAGAGTGCAGATACTTTCGCTACAACTGAGGTATTCATTTTGGAAGCTGTCGAGCTCATCATTGGTAAAACGCATAGCATTTACCAATGTTTGTTTGTGCCTCCAAGATGCTGGGACATTGTTTCCATTGGCACGAGATACTTCTATAAAATATCCAGTATTATCTGTATATTTGATACGAAGATTGGTGATTTCAGAAGATTCCTTGATCTGTTTTGTATAGTTTTCTAGCCAAGTGTTTCCATTTGTTTGTATGTTTCGAAGGCGATCGAGTTCATCGTTGTATCCTTCTTTGAAGAGTCATCCTTCTTGAATAGTCAGAGGAAGTTCATCTTGGAGTATGCTGTTGTATTTCTCTCCAAGCATAAAGAGTTCTTTTTTGAATGAAGAAAGAATGTGTTGGAGGTACTCTGATGGATGATCGATCGTTGTGAGAATATCCTCTATTGGCTGTATTGACTGGATTGTTTTTGCAAGAAATTTGAGATCACGAGCATTTCCCCTTTGTGATGCGAGTCTAGATATAAGTCGTTCCATATCGTAGCTGGCATTGAGAATATCTCGTATTTCTGTTTGTATGTTTTCTTTCTGAAAGAAGATCTGTACCAGTTCCTGTCTTTTGAGGATGTCTTCTTTATTGAGAAGTGGCTGGGTGATCCATTTACGTAGGAGGCGAGCTCCAGGAGCGCAGCAGGTTTGGTCGAGTATACCAATCAGAGAACCTTCTTTTTCCTGTCCAAACATACCACCTCATAAAATTTCTAGATTTCTGAGGGTTTGGGTGTCGAGCATCATGTAGTCATGAATCGTATAGCTAGAGATTTTTTGGATCTGGTCGAGCTGTGTTTTTTGCGTGGTTTTGAGGTAGCTGAGCAGGTTGGATGCGGCTTGCAGTCCAAGAGCTTTGCTTTCGAGTCCGAAGACAGAGATATCTTGCAGGGAAAAGTGCTCTTGAAGAGTCTTTTTTGCGTCATCTGATTCGTTGTAGAGAGATATATTGGGAGTAATACTATGAAGTTCGGTGAAGACGATATTTTCACTATCAAGAATGATCTCTGCAGGAGATACGCGTGCTATTTCCTCGAAGGCTTCTTTGGTGTTATGGATCTCTGTTGCTTTCATTTCTCCGGTGCTTAGATCACAGTAGGCAACGCCGCACTGGTTTTTTCGTTCTACAAAAGCGAGAAGAAAATTGTTTTGTTTTTCTTCGAGAATGCTTTCTTGTAGGGTAGTCCCAGGCGTTATGATGCGCACAACTTTTCTTTCTACTATGCCCTTTTCTGAAGGGTCTGATACTTGTTCACAGATGGCTACTTTTTTCCCAGCGCGGATCAGTTTGGCTATATAATTTTCACTGCTATGGTGTGGTACCCCGCACATAGGGATTTCATTTTCTGTCCCTTTATTTCGAGCAGTGAGAGTGATGCCAAGTATTTTGTGTGCCACTACTGCATCTTCTCCAAATAGTTCATAAAAATCACCCAGGCGAAAAAAGAGCAGAGAGTCCTGGTTTTGCTCTTTTATAGTATAATACTGGATCAACATGGGAGTGAGTTTCTTTGGTTTGTTTATTGCCATTGTACGTAGGTTTGGATATCTATTTTTGTATAATTGTGTGGAATTTTTTCTTCTATATTTTCGATGTTATTGATAAACAGGAGTGTTCCTATATACCCATCCCATGAGTCTATTTCAGTGAAGTTTCTGTCTGCAGGGTCTTTGTTGGTCATCAGTACAATCCATGTATCATTGCTTTGCTGCTCTTGTGATTGGATGTATTCGAGTACTCTACGAACATTGTCTGATTTTCCTAAGTTTGGAACTCCAATGACTGCTTGTATAGTTCTTTCTTCTCCAAAAACTATTTCATTTTCTTTATAGGTAATGTATTGGTAGTAATCGAAAGGATTGTATGGTTTGGTTTCTGTGTTTTCCTCTTGTTGTGCTGTTTCCCCTGGGTTGTTTTTGTCAGATATATGATTGTATGTTTGTTTTTCTGCATTGGGTTTTCCAAAATTGGAGGTGAATTCTTTGAATCCATTGTACCAATATTCTCCACTGATGAAATCAGAAGTTTTCTGTCCTTCGGGTGTAATCTTTGGACCAATATTTACATATACAATAAAGAGAGCTAAACCCATAAATAGTATACGCAGGACCCATTTGTCTATGGTATGAATTGTCGAACTTTTTGGCTGAGGTATAGAGTATGCTATTTCGCCTTCATCATCATCTAATCCACTATAGAGAGAGTTATAATTCTGTAGATCATGTGTCGCGTGTATAGATGGTGATTCTGCGTCGGTTTTTACACGTGCTCCACAGTGAGGGCAAAAAGTTGCTTGCCGATGTTTTATTCGTTTGTTACACGATGGGCATTTCATAGAGGTAGTGCTGAAAGATGGGAATATTGATTTGATTGTAGCAAAATGATTCTGTTTTGTCTAAAATCTCGTAGATATTTCTACTGGTTTATTGTAGTATGGAGCCAAATCTCTCTTTTTCTATTTTCTAAGTATTTTGTCTTTATGGTCCCTCGTATCATTTTTATGGGAACACCTGCTTTTGCTGTTCCTTCATTGGAAGCTCTCAAAAAACTCTCCGATGCTGGTAAGATTGATTTGGTAGCAGTAGTAACCACTCCAGATAAAAAAGTAGGTCGTAAGCAGCAGTTGCAAGCTACTCCTGTAAAAGAATATGCTCTGACAATGGGGGTGAAGATTGTAGAAACCAATAAAGTATCAGATCCTCGGATCGTAGAAAAGCTTACAGAGATGCAGCCGGACCTCATGTTAGTGGTTGCTTTTGGGCAGATACTGCCAGAATCACTGATCCAACTTCCTCCATTTGGAACATTTAATATTCATGGTTCGCTTTTGCCGCGTCATCGAGGAGCTTCTCCTGTACAGGCGTCTATACTTGCAGGAGATAGTGTGGGAGGGATCAGTTTGCAAAAAATGGTGTATCAGCTGGATGCTGGAGACGTGTGTTTTGAACGCAGATTCCCTCTTGATGGAACAGAAACCACACATCAGCTTATGGGTGTGCTGGCTCGTCTCGGTCGTGATATGGTAGTTAATGACTTGTCTCGTATATGGGAAGGAACAGCGGAGTATACGGTTCAAGATGAGTCTCATGTTACTTTTTGTGGAAAGATAGATAAAAAATCTGCTCGACTATCTCCAGAGATCAAAGATGCTATATTATTGGATCGTGAAGTGCGTGCGTATTACAGCTGGCCGCTTTCGTGGATGATGTTTGAAGGAAAGCGTTTACAGATACACCAGTCAATCGCGTATGAAGATATTGTTATTCCTGACACAGTAGCTCTCGGGGAGATATTTGTACAAGAGGAAATCCCATATATTTCTTGTTTGGGAGCTACCGCCCTGCAGCTGGTGACCGTGAAACTCGAAGGAAAGGGTATTCAGTCTGGGCAGGAGTTTGCAAAAGCGTACCTTCTTTCGTCATCTCGACCGTAGTGAAGGAATCTTACACCGGTATAACATTTTTAATTTTATGCATTGTATTGAAAAACTCTATAGTGATTATACTGAAAAATTTCTTCAAGATATCTCAAGTCTCTATGATATAGATGTATCTCCTGGGAAGAGATCGGAAAATATTGTATATGATGAGACAGATCTCTCTGGTATTACACATGTTGTTCTTGGGGAAGCTCCAGGAAAAGAGGAAGTATTGGCGGGGCTCCCATTTATGGGGCAGGCAGGAAAGAATTTGCGAAGTAATATTCCAGAAGATTGTGTAGATCAGACTTGGATCACAAATGTGGTAAAACAACGACCAATTGAACGAACAGAATCATGAGGTATTAAAAATCGCCCCCCAGAACAGAAGGCGATTGATTTTTCGGTACCATTTTTGTACCAAGAATTAGAGTGTATTGGTTTTGATACACCGATATTGATTGTGGGGAAAACAGGAACTAAAGGGCTTGTAGCTCTGATTAAACAGTATTTTCCTGATGAGTATGAAGAAGCCAAAAAACTTCTGAATCTTCCTATGTCACAAATAGCTAATACTTGGTGTCAGTTTGGTCCTATACAAGCATATGTTATTTATCATACTTCTCCGTTTAACTATTCGGGTAATCGGTCTACCAAACATACAGCGAGTATTCAGGATGGGATAGCAGAGTTTTACTCTTTCAGTTTGATGAGTCGGTTGTAGGCGTGGGAAGCGATATCTCCAATAGATCCTGTTGGGTCGAGGTCGAAGGCTTTTTTGTAGTGCGTGATTGCTTCATAATTATCACCCTGTGCACTGTAATATATGCCGAGGTTGAGATGTATTGCCGGGTTTTTATCATCGAGAGAGAGAGCTTTTTGTAGATAGTCAAAGGCTGCTTCGTATTTCTTTTGAGAGAGCAGTGTCCATCCATGAAGGTTGTATATTGTTCCGCTTTTGGGGTATTGTATCAGGAGTTTTTCTGTATGCTCTTGTGCTTTTTTGGGATCATTGAGCTCATTGATAAGCAACGAGATAATCCCGATATACTCGTGGGGATTTACATACTCTTGAGCATCGATCTTTTTTAGTAGATACTCATAGCTTTTTTCAAATCGACCTTCTTTTTCTGCGAGCTTGGCTCTTGTTTCATAGAGATAGACTTTGTCTGCAAAACCTTTTTGCTCTGCGAGCACAAAATGTTCGAATGCGCGATCGTAGTCTTTTTGCATCATGTATCCATACCCAAGGTAGAAATCGATCTCTGGAGCATAGATGGTGTTTTTCTTGGCTTCTATAAAAGATTCTTCTGCATTTTGGTACAGTTCGAGGGCGAGGTAGTTCATTCCGAGTATGAGCCAGGCATCACGATAGTCTGGTTTTTCTATAACGATATTTTTTGCCATTTCTCGAGAGAGTTCGTATTCTCCTATTTCATAGAGCCCTTGTGCGAGGAATGCAGATAGGTGTGTGTTGCTAGATCCTTGGTAGGACTGCCACATTTGATATTGTTTTTTCAGTGGTTCGAGCTGGTAGCCATATTCTGAGTTGAAATGTGTATCAAAGTTTTCTTTCTTCAGGTCGTAGATATCTATAAGAGCGGAGAGAAAAAGAGCCTCATCTGATCCTCCGGATTTTTTTAGACTTTCTTTTGCTTTGGCTATGTATCCTTGGCGGAGCTCGATATAGGCAAGTATTGTTTGGGCTCTGGTGTTTTCTGGTTCACGGAGCAGTGCGATACGAATATTCTCTTCTGCGAGATGGTAATCTCTGGTGAGAATATATGTTTTGGCCATACCTATGTAGCTTTCCGCTTTGCTTGAATCGATTTTCTGTGCTTTTTTATAATACCCAAGAGCAAGCGTTATGACTTCCTGCTCTCTGAGAGTATCTGCCTCTGCTATAGCTTCTTCCCAAGAAAGTGGTGACTTTTGAATCTCAGACTCAGTGTTTTGAAGAGAAAGTGAATCTCTTTCTATATATTGAAAAAAATATTCTGTATAGAGGGTTTTCCCTACTAAAAAAATAAGACCAATAATCAGGGCAATATTTATGAAACTCAAAATGCGGTGGAGCATAAAAATATGGTAAGAGAGATTTGAATAAAGAAGAACTTTTTGTTAGTATAAAGAAACTTATAACTAGTATAAAAAATAACTCCATGAGAATCAATAAATTCCTTGCACATGCTGGCATTGCTTCGAGAAGAAACTGTGATATTCTCATTCAGGATGGGGAAGTAACTATCAATGGAGAGGTAGCCAAGTCTGGCGACCAGGTGTCAGACCAAGACGTGGTCATGTTCGAATGAGCCAGAGTACAGCCAGAACGCAAATACTATATTGCTTTTTATAAACCGGTAGACTGTCTTTGTTCTCATAGAAAAGAAGATGCTACTCCACTGATCTATGATTTTCTTCCAAACAAATATAGTCATGCTCGTTATGCGGGTCGTTTGGATCGAAACACATCGGGGCTTATCCTTATGTCCAATGATGGAGATTGGATCAATGAACTGACACATCCATCTCGAGGGAAAAAGAAGACCTACTCTATAGAAAGTGGTCGTGAGATTTCTGATTATATGATGCAAATGTTTGAAAAAGGGATTCAGCTCGATGAGGGTCTGGCAAAAGCAAAGTGCAAACGTATATCCGATACATCGATCGAGATGGTGCTGGAAACAGGATACAACCGTCAGATCCGTCGTATGGCAGATGAGGCAGGGATGAGTATCAAACGACTCAAACGTATCGCTGTTGGTTTATATAAACTCGATGATTATAGGCTCAAGCCAGGAAAATATATTGAGATAGAAAAAAAATAATTTTCATGTATTCACTTCCTCGTTCTATATTGCGTGCGGTACAGGGACTTTCGAAGCTCCCAACTATCGGAGAAAAATCAGCAGAAAAGATGGTGTTTAATCTACTCAACCAAAATAAATGAGTTTCTGCTGACATAGGGAAATCTATCCAAACACTTTGGGATGGAGTGTGTTTTTGTGAAATGTGTGGATCTTTATCAGAGACCCCGATTTGTAGCATTTGTCAGGATGAGAAAAGAGAAAAGGTTCTCTGTATTGTCAAAGATTCGTTTGATATGTTCATGATTGAAAAATCAGGTGCATTTGGAGGATATTATCATGTGCTTGGAGGGCTACTTTCTCCTATGGATGGGGTGACTCCAGCAACCTTGAAAATTGACCAACTGATAGATCGCATCGTAACAGATGAGTTTTCTGAAGTGGTCTATGCTTTGGATTCCAGTCTTTCTGGGGAAGCTACCGCACACTACATCGAAGATCAACTTAAAGAAAGTCAGGTAGATGTGCACCAAACACTTTTGGCTCGAGGGATACCCATGGGGACAGATTTGAGTTTTGTAAATGACTCTACCTTGCGTAGAGCGATAGAAAACAGGAAGTAAGTACTTCTTGTTTTTTTGTTTAACAATTTAAATTAGCATTCTTTCTTGTTGAGTGCTAATTTTGTATTGACTCTAAAATTTGGGAGGAGTAAAATGTATGTAGTCATTATAAATTCATTACCTTGTCATTCTCGGACAAGTGCGGAGCACGTAGCTTCCATAGAGATAAGGGATTTGTTTATGACAGAAAAATATATAGAAAGTATATCTTAACTTTATATAGCCTTATGCATAATCAAAATATGAATCAGCAGCAGGTACAAAATCAAAAGCCTGCACTCGAACAGTTTGGTATGAACCTTACCAATCTTGCTCGTGAGGGAAAGATCGATCCGGTGATCGGTCGTGATGATGAGATTCGTCGAGTGATGCAAATCCTTTCTCGTCGGACCAAAAATAATCCAGTATTGATCGGAGAGCCCGGTACTGGGAAGACAACTATTGTAGATGGGCTCGCCCGTCGTATTGTAGACCAGGATGTTCCAGAAAACCTCAAGGATAAAGAGGTTATCGTTCTGGATATGGGGGCTTTGGTCGCTGGGGCTAAATACCGTGGAGAGTTTGAAGAACGTCTCAAGTCAGTGATCGAAGAGATCAAGAAAAAAGAGGGACAGGTCATTGTATTTATCGATGAAATCCATACGATTGTCGGAGCTGGTGCAGCCGAAGGTCAGATGGATGCGGGAAATATGATCAAGCCTGAGCTGGCTCGTGGGTATCTCCATATGATTGGAGCGACAACATTAAACGAGTACCAAAAATATATAGAAAAAGACGCAGCTCTTGAACGTCGTTTTCAACCAGTGTATGTCGATGAACCGACCGTAGAAGATACTGTAACCATCTTGCGTGGGATCAAAGATCGCTACGAACTCCACCATGGGGTACGTATTACGGATGATGCGGTGATCTCTGCAGCGGATTTGAGTCACAGATACATTGCAGACCGTTTTCTCCCAGATAAGGCGGTGGATTTGCTTGATGAAGCAACATCAGCACTGCGTCTGGAGCTAGATTCAGAACCTATCGAGATAGAAAAGCTCCGTCGGGAAAAACTTTCTCTTGAAGTGGAAAAAGAAGCGATGAAACGAGAGAAGAACAAAGAAAAACAGCAGACAGTGGAACAAAAAATAGCAGAGATTGATGCTCAGCTCGATGTATTGAACGTTCGTTGGAAGGAAGAGAAAAAGCATCTGGATGTGCTGCGTAAAAACCAGGCTGATATTGATCGTCTCCGTACTGAAGCGGATATAGCAGAACGAGCTGGGAATCTACAAAAAGTTGCAGAAATTCGCTACGGGAAAATTCCAGATCTTGAGAAACAATTGCTAGAAGCAAAACAAGCGATGCAGTCTCAGGATGATAGTAGCCGTATGCTTCGTGAGGAGGTAACATCCGAGGATATTGCTGGGGTAGTAGCTCGATGGACGGGGATCCCAGTAGATAAGATGCTGCGAAGCGAGACAGAAAAACTCCTGCACCTTGAAGAGAATCTTGGTCAGAGGGTTATTGGGCAAAAAGCAGCCGTATCTGCGGTGGCTCGCGCTGTCCGCAGGTCACGTGCGGGGCTGGCAGATGAGAAGAGGCCCATTGCATCATTTCTGTTTCTCGGTCCGACTGGGGTAGGGAAAACGGAGCTCACAAAGGCCTTATCATCAGAGATAATGAATGATGAGTCTGCGATCGTACGTATCGATATGTCGGAATATATGGAGAAATTTAGCGTGCAGCGGATGATTGGTTCCCCTCCTGGATATGTTGGTTACGAAGAAGGTGGGCAGCTGACAGAATCGGTACGCAGAAGGCCGTATTCGATTGTGCTTTTCGACGAAGTGGAAAAAGCGCATCCAGAAGTGTTTAATTTGCTTCTGCAAGTGCTCGATGAGGGGCAGCTGACAGATAGCAAGGGGCGTACAGTGAATTTTAAAAACACCATCATTGTGATGACTTCCAATCTCCAGAAGGAGAAACTTTCTGAATTTTTTCGTCCAGAGTTTCTCAATCGGGTAGATGAGACCGTTATTTTTGACTGACTTTCAGAGGATATGCTGGGTGATATTTTTGATGTGCAAATGCAGCCGGTATTGGCTCGTTTGTCAACTCAGAATATTGTTCTTGATATTAGTGATGAAGCAAAAAATGTAGTAATTCAAAAAGGAACAGACCTTGCTTTTGGTGCACGCCCACTCAAGCGTGCTATACAGACAGAGATTGTGGATCGGGTGTCAGAAGCAATTTTATCTGGAGAGGTGACATGAGGGGATGAGATTATTTTAAAGAGAGATGGTGATGAATTACTGATTACAAAAAAAACCGCATAGTGCGGTTTTTTCTTTATTCAACAATCTCGATAAGTGCAATGGCTCCTCGTTTGATATTGAGAGAAGCGGTTCCATCTTCTTTTTGTTTGATAATATCTTTGAGAAAAGCAGTCTCTGGAGTCAGTGTTCCTCCATGATTTGTTTGTCTGTCTATCAGATATTCTTGGATCTTTTGTTGGCAATACTGCATTTTTCTGCTGTCATGATTTCCTCCTGCAATATTTACAAACTCTTGTTCTGGTTGATCAGTCGCAAATGCAAATGCGAGACAGGTACTATCTGTAAGCCACTTCCCTTGTTCATTTTGTGAGAGCTTCACTTTTGGATTCTCAGATAAGAAACTCAGAAACTTCTCATATTTTTTGATTAGTGTCCGTTCTTCTGTTCTGTCTATCGTGGCTGCATTTAGATCAAAAACTATATATCGAGCCTCCATTGTTGATACTCTTTGTGCCCATTTTTGTTTGTCATTATCGCTTGATAGGTAGTTAAAATAATCCAGCCCAGAATCCTCGATGAGTCGAGTATAATTATTCTCTATAAAATACTTAATAAATGTTCCTATTCTATAAATTGGTTGTTCTGGATCTTCGTTGAGTTTCTCCATAATATCTGGGTAGATAGGGAGGATCATATTGAAGGCTTGGTCATAGTCAACTTTTCCTGCGGCATAGGCTGTGAATATTTGGTTGTTTGCCATGCTGTGGTTGACCGCTACTGACTGTGTAAGCCACATGATGATAGCGATATTGGCAATCCACTTGAGCCAAGGATTTTCTTTGCTCGCAAGATTGTAGAGAGTATCTATTATAAGGAAGAGACCAATAAATCCAGCGATACCATACCAGATGATCCCATTAGCAATCCAAAGCCAAAGAAGCCAGTAGAGAAGGGTGAATAACCCGAGTATTTGATATTTTTTATCGAGATGAACTTGTCCGTCTACTACTCCATCGAGAAAGTGTTCTTTTGGTCTGAGGTGGAGTGCGTATGCAAGATACCCTGGAATGGCAAATACGATAGCAGAGAGCATGACAGTAGTCCCATACCCTGCATTTGCGAGAAATTCTATATTCGGATTTTGCAGTATAAATATACGGTAGTACCCATAGATATAAACGGGAATAAATCCTATCCAGAAATAACTTTTCCACGAGTTTCTAAATCGTATAGCAAGAGCAAGAAGAGGTATAAGAAGCAACATAATATAGCTGATCTCTACATAACGCCCTTTCTGGTTGCTATTCATGGTTTGAGCCCATGCTTGTGATACGAGTTTATATGCCCCACTGTCATATCCAAGATAACGATCAAGCTCTTCTTCTTTTGATGTATTTCCTGACTCTGGTTTGGTAATAGTTGATATCAGCTCTGCTGCTTGGTCATCAGTTTTAGAAAGAGCTTCGAGTCGAGGAGCATCACTATGACTTACTCCAAATACTATTTGATTGAATCCAATATCAGCGTCTTCTCTTTCTATTTCTACTGCCCCTTTTGCAAACCAGATACTGAGAGGTATGAAGAATATAAGAAGTGCAGTAGCAAATTTTTTGAAATGTTCTATGAAATGCGCTTTGTCTTTGTAAATCGTGTATCCAAGACCTGCAAGACCCAAAAGTATGAATATCCAGGCATAAGGTCCTAGTATTGGAAGCATTTGCTTCATGTTTGGGAGCATTCCAAGAAGCCCTGTAGATACTAATATACCTATAGCAAGCAAAGCTCCTGACTTGATCCCAATGATATTCCAGAACTTGTAAGCTAAGAGTATAGTCAAAACCAATAATAACATAAATATAGTTGGCTTGAGCGTAAATGCGAGACCTATGAGAAAATAACTCCAGTAGAGTTCTTTAGTATTATTATTCTGTATATAGTGAATAAAGTGGTAGACCGCCATAGTTGCTATAGCAAACAGAGCGATATCTATTTTCATATCCATAGTGCTTTGGAATATGGTCATCGGAAGGCTATACATGATAGCTGTCCATACGATCCCATATTTCCCTTGTGACTCTGTATTCCAATTATTGATCAAACTTGTCAGAGCAACGATAGCAAATATTCCTCCAAGAAATGAGAAGAACATTGCGAGAGTATTGCTGTTGAGCAGAGTGAATCCATGACTCATCATATAGCTCCAAGCTTGCATATTATTTCCTGCCACCAGTTCTCCTGTGATTCCGATTTGGTTAGATATATTCATATAGTGTCCCATGTCATCCCATCCAATAGGAATAGGTCGGATTACAT
>JAYELJ010000040.1:1831-4155 GCA_034717395.1 Patescibacteria group bacterium | reverse complement strand
TTTAAAAAAAGAAAATATAAAAACTCCTGAGTAGTATACTCAGGAGTTTTTTAAAAAACAAATTCTCGTAAATTAGTTTTTAAATTCTTGTAAGAATTGGAATAATCAAAGGATCACGGTTCAATTCTTTGTTGAAGTAACGAGCTAGTTTTTTATGAAGTTCATATTTGAAATCATTAATCTGCTCGGTACTACGCAAATCCATATTAGCATAGAGTTTTTTGGCAATATCTGCCGCTCCAGTCAGAAGTTCTTGCGAAGATTGAGTAAAGACAAACCCTCGAGTGATAATCTCAGGCTGCCCTACCATTTCCATCTTCGGACCACGTACTTTGAGCATAATCATGAACATTCCTGATTTACTCATTTGTACACGTTCAGAAACAACTGATTCTCCCACATCACCAATACCATTTCCTTGTACCAGAGTAATACCTGATTTGATACGATCCTGCATACGAAAGAGTTTTCCATCACGGAACTCAATCACTTGGCTATTTTGTGCCAAGAGTACATTTTCTTTTTCAAACCCAAGATCTTTCATCATCAAACGTTTATGATGCTGAAGCATATGGTATTCCCCATGAATAGGAACAATATATTTTGGTTTTATAATCGAATGGAACAGTTTCAGATCTTCTGCTTGCGCATGACCACCACCATGGACATTAAATGTCTTGTTGTAGATAATCTCTGCTCCTTGCTTACAAAGTGAATCCATAAGACGAGAAATACTTCTTTCATTCCCAGGAATTTGAGAAGAAGAGAATACACAGAGGTCATCCTCTTTGATTTTCACATCTTTATGGTTTCCATTCGCCATGCGAGAAAGCGCAGCTAACTCTTCTCCCTGTGAACCAGTAGTCAGGATGATAATTTGATCATCACGGTACTGCCCTATAGTAGAAAGAGGCTGAATCACTCCAAGTGGTACTTTTATGGTATCTGTTTCGGCTGCAATACGGATATTATTTTCCATACTTCTTCCAGAGAGAAATACTTTTCGACCCGTTTTCTCTGCTATATGAAGAACTCCTTGGAGACGCATCACAAGAGAAGAGAACATAGAAAGAATAATACGACGATGCGTTCCTGAAATAATCTCTTCAAGACTCTCTACAATGAGAGATTCTGATGGAGACCATCCTGGTTTTTCTACATTAGTCGAATCGGCAAAGGCAGCAAGAACTTGTCCTCCTGCATTGTCGACAAAGTATTTCAGACGATCAATATCCAAATTATGATCCCCTGGAAGAGGAGTAAAATCGAATTTAAAATCCCCTGACCAAATCACAGTACCCTCTGGAGATTTGATCGCAAGACCAAAACCATCTGGAATACTATGAGCGTTACGATAACAACCTACTTTGAGTGCACCAAACTTCATGATATCCTTGTCTGGATCTATTTCATGAATCTGTGTTTTTGAAAGAAGACGCGCTTCATCCAATTGTTTTTTGATCAACCCTGCTGCAAATTTCCCAGCATAGATGGGTGGAAACCCCAGTCGTTCGATCAAATACTGGATCCCTCCAATATGATCCAAATGACCATGAGTAATGACTAGCCCACGAATACGATGTTTGTTTTCTTCGAGATATGAAACATCTGGAAGCACGATATCGGCTCCAGGAAACACTTCATAATCTGCAAACAACGCACCCATATCTACAATAATGATATCTTCTCCATATTCGAAAACGGTCATATTCCCCCCGACCTGTTCGAGCCCTCCAACAGGAATGATTCGAAAACTTGGACTTACACCGAGGGTGTTATTTCCTTGTGGACGGTAAAAAGGTGATGGTTTTCTTGGTCCAAATGACGGAGTCTGTCCGCGACGTGGACTTGGATGAAGTTTGAATCCTTGGCGACGTACCATGTCGCTGCGAGATCGATCACCATTATGATTGGTAGCAGCTGGATGAGCTGGGCGCTTCTGAACATCAGAAGCTTTTGTAAATGAAACTCTACGAGAATTTGCCTTTTTTTCACTAGCTGTATGTGACATACATTAAAAAAAGACTAAAAAATGAGATAAAGAATTACAAAACAATGTAATTTGGATATACTGTTCTGAACTCATCTCGTACCACGATATTTCGTGATACGTAATCAACTCAGAACTGTGTAAAAACAACTCTCTTGAACTGTGTAATATTATGCAGCTGCTTTTTCTGGAGTGTATCCTTCAAAAAGACGAGCAACAGTATCAGAAGGCTGAGCTCCTTTTTTCACCCATTCTTGGTATTTTTCTACATCGATCACCAATTCTTTTGGCTGTGATACTGGGTTGTGATACCCAACACGATCGATAAATTTAC
>JAYELJ010000040.1:0-1731 GCA_034717395.1 Patescibacteria group bacterium | reverse complement strand
AGACGAGCAACAGTATCAGAAGGCTGAGCTCCTTTTTTCACCCATTCTTGGTATTTTTCTACATCGATCACCAATTCTTTTGGCTGTGATACTGGGTTGTGATACCCAACACGATCGATAAATTTACCAGAAACTGGATTTGAATGTTCTGCTACTACAATACGGTAAAATGGAGCATGTTTTTTCCCTCCACGTTGAAGACGAATTTTAAGCATAGATATACGAGATATTATGAATTTGAAAATAGAGTTTAGATACTTTGTAGCATGTCCCAAGATATAAATGGAAACATGAATTGAGGATAGTCTATTCCGACCAACAGATTCTACCAACCTCACACCTGTTTTGCAAGAGCAAAGAGGTCTTTCTTTATTATATTCTCTAGAGCTGTTCTATCTGAATTTTCTGCTGAGTGATACTTACAAGAAGTCCTTCTATCTCCGCAAGTTTTTCTTGTTGCTGCGTAATTACTGCTTCTGGAGCATTTGCCACAAACCCTTGGTTCCCCAGCTTCCCAGCGATAGATGCTTTTTGCTTTTCAAGATTCGCTTGTTCTTTGCTCAGACGAGCCAGTTCTTCTTCTTTCTCTACCATACCAGCGAGTGGAAGATACACAGTAATCTGTTCTGATACTGCTACGAGTACCGATGTTTGTTTTGTTTTGGCATCAATATCTGTATTTTCTACTGTAAAAGTATTGAGATTGGCCATCATCTTGATCACATCTGTCTGATTCTGCAGAGACGTTGCATGCAACGTCTCTCCTTTACAGACAATCATTGCATCTATTTTCTTCACAGGATTTACTTTGGCATCTGCTCGTGCACTACGGATTTTTGTTACAATATTTTGCATAGTTTCGAACTGGTCTGCCAGCTGATTCCCACTGCCTGAAACACCCTCTGATGGAGCCTCTACTGGGAGTTCAAATTCCTGCCCATTGCGCTCTACACGAATATTTTCTGGCTGAGAAGTAAATACTGACTGCGGCCATGGAGCCACCATAAGAAACTCTGACTGACCACCCAGCTCTTTGTATAACATCTCTGTTACAAATGGGATATATGGATGGAGAAGCTTGAGAAGTGTTTCGAGTACATACAAAAGCGTTGCCTTTGTTTCTTGTGTATTCGATTTTTTCGAAGCTTCCAAGTACCAATCTGCCAGTTCATTCCAAGCAAAATCATAGAGAATTTCTCCTACTTCTCCAAAACGGTAATTCTCTATACCACCGGTTACCTTTTCTATCAGTTGGTCTGTTTTGAGTATAATCCAAGCATTTGCTGGCTCTGCTACATCCAGCTGATAATCACGAAGGTCTTCAAGGATATACCCTCGTTTGATAGGATCTATTCCAGAAAGATCATCTGATGCCAGATCAAAATCTTGGAACAGATTATGTGTTCCATAACGGTAGATATTCCAGAGTTTGGTAATAAAATTTCTATACCCTTCGATCTTACTCTCCCCTACATTGATCTGATTCCCAGGGGTTGTCCCTGTCACCAGGGAAAAACGAAGCGCATCGGCTCCATATTTTGCTGTCATATCGAGAGGATCTACCCCATTCCCTTTTGATTTCGACATCTTTTTCCCTTTTTCATCACATACCATCCCATGCATATAGACTGTTTTGAACGGTGATTTTCCAAGTGCATAGGTCGACATGAGGATCATACGTGCCACCCAGAAAAAGATAATATCATGCCCAGTTTCCAGTACCGAGTTGGG
>JAYELJ010000039.1:0-4201 GCA_034717395.1 Patescibacteria group bacterium | reverse complement strand
CAAGCGCAAACACACCAGAATCACCCGCACTGCTAGCATTACCACCGTGACGGAAGCCACGCGTACCGGCTGTTCCTTTATTTGCCCATAAATGATCATTGATTCCTAATGAATATAAATAATAGCCACTAGAACCTATTTCGAGACCTGTGTTCTTTCCATCTGTTCTCTGTGTATTCCAAGACCATTCCCATACATTTCCATTCATATCATAGATACCAAATACATCATCAGATACTACTCCAGTAATGGCTGGTCCAATAGAGGCATCACCTGATGCTTTCTCACAAGCTGACCCACAATTACCAAGTGTTCCTGTTGTTTCTCCAGTATCTACTGCTGCTATGGCTGCAAGACTTGTATAATCTGGTGAAGTTGTGCTCCATGTATTATTATTCCCTTTTGGAAGTTTGTCTTGATTATACAAATGTGTTGATATAGCCATCCATTGAGATTCTGTAATAAGACGTTTTCCTGCATTTTCACATGCGAGTTTTGCGGTATCTCTGTCGATACGTACCCATGGATTTGCTCCTGCAACAGATACTGCTTTTCTATCTGTTGCTGTATTACATGTATTTGTATCTCCACAAACAGAAGCATCATCATCATTGGTTGAGTAATCTAGACCGACTGTTCCTCCTGTCCAAAGCAAATTACCTAACATGTCTGCTGCTGCAGCTTCGTACATATCTACCCAGAAACCATCAGGTTGAATAATAGCTTCTCCTGTTGTTTCATCGTATGTTTCTGCTGGCAATGGAATGTATACCATGTTGCTCAGATCTGCACCACGAAGGCTTGATCCATCATCTGTTTTTGCTGCATGAGCTACACGAGGTACACGAGGATCAGAAGCAAGTCCAGATTGAACATTATTTACAATTTCTTGAGACTGTTCCAAAAGTGATTCCATTCGTTCGAGAACATTCCCATCGTCATTGGCTATTGTAGAAGAAGAATCATATGTCCCATCTACAGCGGCAACATTAGAATTATCAATAATGTAATTGATCTTTTCATTGAGTACTGCAGATTTTGCTGCTACTGCTGTTACAGGAACTCCTGAATAAGAAGCATCAGTAATAGTATCTACATCTGCTCCAAAAAATGTGTTCCAAAGCATACCTTTGTCATGATCTACTGCGTCTGGTCCTTTTGTTGGTCCCGTGAATGCTGCGAGAGCACTATATACACCAATAGATCCGATCACAGATACCACCGCAACGGATGCAGTCCATGACATTTCTTTAATAAGTTTCATAAGTTTTTGTTTTTTATTCATATTGAAGTTGAAAAATTTGTAAAGTTCGTAAAATTGAAAGTTTTCCTACTTGTTACTTTATAACTTGTTACTTTCTACTAAATTGCTTCGCAATTTCTACCCCCCTCTTGGTCTCTCTTGTATATCTGTACGCCCCGTATCGTCTTGGTCTGTGCAGAGCGTATGCTCTTGTGGTATATCTTGGAGGAATATATTGGTCCAAGAATCGAGCAGTGTATAGTACACATGAGACAACCAGTTGGTGCTTCTCGAGATATTTTGGGTATCTTGTATATCTTGGGAGATACAAGGCTGCGTAAGCTGTTGATCAAACTCAGAAAAAGGAAGGTATCCAAACATTTCACTATATACCCACTGGGATACTTCGTTGATAGTCACAAGCCCCCAGGTGTCGTCTTGGATGGTATAGATACTATCGTGGGTATTTTGTGATATTTCTATAGTGATATTCCCAAATTCGGGTGAAGAGAGGATATACGATCCATGAGCATATGTTCCAGGTGGTGCTCATATAAAGATAGTAAGTATGGCCGCTATGATAATTTTTTTGAAATACATAGTTGTATATTTCGATTTTTTATTTTTGTTTTTTATAGATGACTACACATATCATTCCTCTCTTCTGTGAGCTTGGCCGATGTTATTCTTTGCGTTGTTTCCAATCACAAGAAAATTACAGAAAAGGAGAAAGATATATATACTCATACAAGAAAAAGGTTTGACCTTCATTTTTGTCGTGTAATAGAGCTTTTAACTTCTGTAGACAAGAGTAGATATTTTATGCATATACAAACATAAAAAGTAACATATATTACTTCATGTATTTGTACACACAAAATCTGCCGTTTTTTAGGGTTCATAAGTATTATATCAGAAGTTTCTTTATTTTGGAAGATTTTCTTTGAGAAAATATAAAAATTGGATATTGCTATATTTGATTATTGTTTTGTTACTATCTCAAAAAGGCATCAGAAAAACCACCCGAAGGTGGCTGAGAACATAATATGAAGTGGCAGGCCCACTCAGAATCGAACTGAGGTGACAGGATTTGGAGTCCTGGATAATAACCACTATATGATAGGCCTATAGATCTGTCATATATGTGGCACTATCCTATATTTTTTCATCAGGAAATGCAAATATTTCTTAGCACCCTCATATTTTTCTATGTAAAAAAGAAATAGATAATAATCTATTTCTCTATATTTTCTCTTTCCTCAATATATTTCGCTATCCATTCATTATCATTGTCCATACCAAAAACCAAGAATGCTAAGAAAACACCGAGAAGACAAACTATGACACCTATAATAGTAAACAACCCGGAAAAGAATGCATTCAAGTGAACGCTTTCTCCAGCTGAAATAGCTCCATAAAATCCTCCAAACATGAATATATATGTTACAAATCTCACAATATTCGTGCTCTTTTTTTCCTCTGCAAGATAATCCCTACATTCTTTCAATGTCTTATCATCCAACTGTTGTTCTAATGTTTGTGGCTGTGGATCATATTCATGACCTGTCTCTATACTCATCTTGTACTCCTTTTTTCTATCTTTTTTTATTGTAACCTATTTCCCTATTTCTTTCAAATCATTTCTTACAATCCCATACTCTTGTTTATTTACCTTGTCACGGATTTGCTCCATATATGCCCGAATCTGATCATAATTACAATACATATCTAGTTGCTTATCCAGCGCTGTTCTCATATCAGTAGCATAGTCCTGTTCAAATTGGTCAATAATCTCAGGATACCATAAAGCTGTGCCATACACCGATTCATAATTCTCCTGGTTTACAAAAGACATGGTTCTTTTGAGCTGGAGAGTTTTCATAAGTTTATCATATTTTTCTGTATCAAAATTGTCCACAGTATCATTGATAGAGTGTTTAAATAGATCCATCAATAATCCTTCTGTTCCTCGTGTCACATCACAACCAAAATGAATATATGGTTTATAAGCCAATCGGTAATCTTCAAATTCGATTCCATATGTGAGACCATTCTGCTCACGAATAACATCAGTTAATGAAGTATTTTTCGCAAAATGAGCCAAATAGGCTGTTGCCAAACGAGAAGTAATAATATTATCCACACAGTCTATCACCAGTCCTGTCATAGCTTGCTCCGATTCATTGTCAACAGAGAACTCCCCTGTCTTTGGAGACCCAAGATACTGAGTATATTTCTGTTTAATACTATCCACATCATATTTTCCAATATTTTTTGACAGTACAAACCGAGCTCGCTGTTTTTCAATATTTTCTATAATCGTATCTATATTTTCACATGTACTATCATAGGTAATATTACAGACTTCGTTGCCCAAACATAAAAACAACTGTTTTATATCTTGAGCTATTTCTTTTGTAAAAGTGTCAATGGTAGCTGGGATGCCAATAACATTATCTTCAGGATGATATCCACAAAGTACTGGGTCTAAGTTGAAATCAAACATTGTTTGGTCGTCATCGGCATAACGCTTGGCCTCATTGAAAACAACTTTCTTTTCGAGGGTAAATTCCTGATCTGTCAGCTTTGAAAGATCATTAAAAGCATAGTTACATACCAGTTTTATTCCAAGATCTTTACGATCCATAGTTGTTTTGAACCAATAATTAATACGATCATAATTGGTAGAAGCATTATGAACCCCTTCATTCTTCAATAACTCTTGCAAATCTTCTGTAGCATAATCTTTTGTGCAACGAAAACTCAGATGCTCTATGAGATGAGCAAGACCATAAATATTACTACCGTATTCTTTTTCTATCACACGTTCTATATTGGACCCGTACATATTTACTACTTCAAACTTGAATATATTAGTACGTGGAAGATCGAGGATATTGTACTGATTTCCATTGATAGTCTTTCGGATAAATGTCTGAGCCATAGAAGAGAACAAAA
>JAYELJ010000038.1:0-4248 GCA_034717395.1 Patescibacteria group bacterium | reverse complement strand
TGCCCCATCCTTTGATATATATTTGCCATGTCTATAAGCCCATGCCCATAGGCATTCGCTTTTACAACAGGAGCGATCAATGATGATGGATGCAACAATTGATAATACGAAATATTTTGAGCAACTGCCGATTCCGATATGTGGAGAGTATTGAGTGTTTGGTACATAAAAATACTATACATTTCTTTATAGAAATAGCAAATACAATGCGGTATATAGAGTAGAGAAAAAGGCTATTTTCTGATATAATAGTACGATACTTTTTATATCTTATGTTTTAATTTTTATGAATCACGATATTGGACAAGCAGTAGAAGATATGCTGAAAGATTCTATCGCACAGCAAGCTTCAGATATACATATAGAACCACGAAAAGGTAGCCTTCATATACGTCTCCGTATCGATGGGAGCTTTGTGCAATACAAAGATATTCCACTGGAACACTCACTCTCTTTTACTACCAAAATCAAACTCCTTGGTGGGATGAAAATAGATGAAACTCGCCTCCCTCAGGATGGACGTTACAGTATTGCTCTGGATGACAACAATCAAGTAGAATTTCGTATCTCTTCTATCCCGACTACCTATGGAGAAACTATTGTTCTTCGTATTTTGAGTAGTAGTGGAGGGAATCTCAAAGTTGATAAACTAGGGTTTCTCGAGTACCATCAGGAGATCATAGAAAACATCTCTAAACTCAACTATGGAATTATCCTGACTGCAGGTCCTACAGGTTCGGGGAAAACAACTACTCTGTATTCAATCCTCAATCAATTTGATCCCGAAGAAAAAAACATCACAACCCTCGAAGATCCAGTCGAATACAAAATTCAAGGAATCAATCAAACACAGATCAATCCAGAAATAGGACTGACATTTGGACAAGGGCTTCGTACTCTTGTTCGTCAAGATCCAGATATCATCATGGTTGGAGAGATCCGAGATAAAGAAACCGCTGCTCTTGCTACAGAAGCTGCTCTTACTGGTCATGTGGTACTTTCTACCATCCATACCAATTCTGCTACTGCTACCGCACAAAGATTGCTCAATATGGGGATAGAAAGCTATCTTATTGGCGCATCACTTCGTATTGTGATCTCACAACGTCTTCTCAAAAAGAATTGTCCACACTGTATACAAACAGAAGAGATACCAGATCACCTCAAAGAAAAGGCTCTTACAGCTGTAGAAGATATCGTAGATATAGATCCGGAAAATACCCAGTTTAAAAAATGAGTTGGTTGTGACAACTGTAACAATAGTGGGTACAAAGGTCGTATTGCTATCTATGAGATTCTAGAAATTGATGATCAACTCGAGCAAATGATTAGTAAAGAAAGTCCCGTATTTGAAATAGAACAGTACATCAAAGAAAAATGACATGTAGGACTCAAAGAAGATGCTATTATTAAAGCAATGATTGGAATGACGAGTCTCGAACAAGCCCTTATGTTTGAATAATAATATTTGAATACGCCCTTTATGATTTCTCTTTTTTCTCGTATATCGAAATCAGACAAAAAGATAACTCAGCCTAATAACTGAGTGTCTTTTGTTGTCTACGAGCAATTAGAAAAACTCTATCAGGATGGGAAGTTTCATGTCCTCCTCTATAAGATCGAAAAGATACAAGCAAAAGAAATGCAGCTCACAAAAGAAGAAGAGAGAAAAATCGATTGGCTCTACCAAAAGACATATATGAAGAAGCAGCTTCGCTCAGAAGAAATTCAGAAGAAAAGAAAATACCTCATGCCAAAAAAGAAACAAAAAAAGAAAATATCTATTACAAATAGAATACAAAAGATCGACTGGAATCCAAAGATCAAACTCACAACAGAGCCATTTAAAAAACTATCTCTCAAAGAGCGTATCCAAAACATTAACTGGAACCCAGAGATCAGACTCCCTTCTTTTTCAAAACAAAAGACAAAACAAGCTCTACAAGAAGAAACTCAAGAAACCATAGAAAAAGAAATAGACACACAGACAACTACTGACTCCATAAAAACTCTAGAAACAACAAAAGAAAAAAAGAAAGAAGAAACCACGACAGAAACAGAAGCACCCAGCATCAAAAGCCTCGGTTCACTCAAACTCAAGAAACCATCCCCTATTTCTAAAAAAGAAATAAAACAAGAAGAAAAAGAATCTCTTACAACAGAAAACACACCTCCAACACTCCGGTTCAAAAAGAAAGGAATCTCTATTGATACCCAGATACAAACACCACAAGACGTAGGAATAGAAACAACAATAGACTATAGTAAAATTCAAGAGAAACTGAAAAAGACAAAGATAGTTGATAAAGATACTGATGATACAGAAAAAGAAACAAAGAATAATGTACAAACAGAAGATCTAGATCTTGGAAAAATCAATCAACTCCTGGAAGATCATGAGTCGAAACCGGATATTTCTCAGCTCAAGACAGAACTCAAACAAATCAAAGAAGAGTTTCAAACAGCAAAACAATACATCGGAGGAAAAAGTATCCATAGTCTCAATAAATCAACAGAAGAAAAAGAACTTGAGCTCCAAGAAGATCAAAAAAATAAATTAAAAGAACAGTTTCAAAAGCTCCGATCAAATGAAACAGAGAATATGAATCTTGGACTCGATGCCTGGGAAAAGAAAAAGAAATCCCAAAAAGCCGAAGTACAAGAAGAGACAAAAAAAGAAAGCAAAAAAATCTCTCTGACTGCACAAACAACGACCAGTACTGATAAAAAAGTATCAGAAGAAGTGTCAGAAGAAAAACAAGAAACAATAACAGAATCCCATAGTATATCCGAAGAAGATCACGAGCGTATTGAAAAGAAAAAGAAACGAGAAAAGAAAGCTGCTTCATTCAACTGGAAAAAGATTCATGCCAAACTCGAACCATTCCACAAACATGATGATCTATTACACTTTATAGAAAAACTCTCGGTACTTCTTTCTGCTAATATACCTCTGTATCAATCGCTACAGATACTCGAACGACAAGGGAAAAAAGCAGGTGTTCGTTATGTAATAAAATCACTCATTACTGGACTCGACAATGGGAAACAGCTCTCTCAAACCATGAATGATCAGTTCCCTTCTCTGTTCAACAAAAGTACTGTACATATCTTTCAAGCAGGAGAACGATCTGGAAATATGTCCAATATACTCGAAGAATATGGTTCAAACCTGCGAGAAAGTCATGATATTATGAAAAAGATCAAAGGAGCCATGATCTACCCAAGCTTTATCCTCTTTGCTACTACTTCTTTGGTAACAGGATTGATGGTATTCATTGTTCCAAAGTTTGTAGAAATCTATGACCAAATGGATGTAGAGCTTCCATTCTTCACACAGCTCATTATCAATACATCCGATTTCTTTCTCCATAAATGGTATATTATTCTTATAGCTATCTTTGGGACGATACTCACAGTCAAACTCCTGGTTCTCATCAAACAAGTCGAAGAATTTAAAGATCAACTTCTTCTAAAAATACCTGTCTTTGGATATATTATTCGTCAAAAAAACATCATACTTTTTGCAAATAATTTTTATGTTCTACTCAATAGTGGTATTCTTATTTTAGAAGCTCTCAGGATAATACAAAAAGTAGTAACCAATAAAAAATATCAAAAAGAAATTGATAAAATCATCAATAATATTGGACAAGGAGGAAGTATTTCCAAAGCTCTGGGAATCAAAGATTTTCATAAATGACATATAGAACACAACCCATACTTTGAACTCGAAACTATACAGGCAATATCTATAGGAGAACAAACCGGGAAACTCAAAGAAATGCTTTTTACAGTAAATGAAATGGAAAAGAAAAACCTTCGTCTCTATATGGCAGGTATATCATCTGTTATCGAACCCATCCTTATTATGATTGTTGGGATTCTCGTAGGAGTTGTTCTGCTTGGAGTAATGATGCCAATGTTCAATGTCGGAGGTATGATCGCTGACATGTAAAATATCACTCTATAAATAACTCTATTCTGTGTTTACCACACTTCTCTTCTGAATTATCGGCCTGTGTATCTGAAGCTACAGCAATGTGGTCATCAATCGCTACGCGAGTGATTATCATGAGAATATCTCATGATCAGATACCAGAAGTATCTGCCCACATTGCCAGCATACATTATCAGCCAAAGAGCTCATCCCTCTTGTAAGCTTCCTGATCCAAAAAGGGAAATGCAAACATTGCCACGAAAAGATCTCTCTCCAATACCCTCTAGTAGAACTCATTTCTACATTGT
>JAYELJ010000037.1:0-4485 GCA_034717395.1 Patescibacteria group bacterium | reverse complement strand
CCCAAGCATTTTGATCATATTATCCAAAACTCCTGGAACGGAACTCTGTGTGTTTTTGATATCTCCAAATAGTTTTAGGTACTTCGAAAGAAGATCATCCATATTTACTTTAAGATCTTTGAGTATCTTTACGGCATTACATGTCTCATAACGCAAAATCGCAAGGATAATATGCTCCGTACCGATGTAGTTGGTATTGAACTCCTCTGCAATCTCATATATCAACTCAAGAATAGCCAAAGACTGAGCTGTCATATTATCAGCCCCTTTATTTTCATGAAAACGACGACGATCAAGCGTATCGATAATCAGACCAATCTCTTCCAAATTGAGACCAAAATTTGCAAGAATCTGAGCTCCAGATGTATGTCTACGATACAGCACTCCGATCAATAAATGCTCGGTTCCCACTTGTCTATTTTCTTCACGAGCAACTTCACTCGCAAAGCGCAACACTTCTTTATATTCTGTAGTATTGAGGTTTTCCATATATGATATATATAATAGGTAGAGATAATAACGCGTACAATTATATCAAAAAAACATGATTTTTTCTACGACCTAACTATCAGAAATGATTGCACTATTAAGATGTAGTTTTATATTTCTATGCCAGAGTATCCGAAAAAACTTGCTTTTTGCGTATAAACATATTAGAATACCTCAGCTACTTTTACATAGAAGTACTAACTAACTATTTGTATTTATTAATATCATCCATACTATGGCTCGTCGTTGTGCACTATCGGGGAAGAGTAAGGACTTTGGAAAACAACGTTCTCATTCTATGCGTCAAACAATCAAACTTCGTGAAGTAAATCTTCAAACTGTTCGTCTTTTCGATGGAGGAAACTTCAAGAAAACAAAAATTGCAGCATCTACACTGCGTACACTATACAAACGTGATCACAAACTAGAAAAATCTCTTTCTTAATTTTTTTCATATTTCTTCGTTAATCTTTGCGATACGCATTCACAATAGTTTCACTATTGCTCACTTGCGTTTCTCAAGATTGCCTCGAACTATTTCAAAAATACAATTGATCCATATACCACCTACTCACTATCATATATTACCATGGCAAAAAAAGGACCTCGTAAATATGTCACTTTCTTCTACAAAGAACCAGTAGAAGGAGGAAAAGACAAAACAATCATTCTTCGTGAATCTATCATGAACGTACGTAACACAGAACCAAAAGAGAAAAAAATCATGATGTTCTGCAAACGCGCAAACAAAATGATGGAATGTTCATGCAAAGTTCGTGAAAAATAATCCCAAAAACAATATATCTTCAAAATACTTTGATATATTGTTTTTTTGTATCTAAAATTCTGATACTATTGCTCTATGAATGGTAGTTTTCCTATCTATCATCTACTATCTATCACCTACTGTCTATTATTATGCACGATATATGGAACCTCGAGCTTTTCTACAAAAGCACACAAGACCCTCTCATCAAACAAGATATTCAGGACTATCAAGACTGGGTACAACAGTTCAAAAAACAATACCAAGGAAAGATAGCCACACTCTCTCCGGCACAGTGGTCTACACTCCTGCAATCTATGGAAGAACCAATAGGAAAAATGCGTAAATGTGCATACTATGCATATTTTTTAGGGAACCTGAATGTAGAAGACGAAGATGCCAAACAACTTGAGGCATTTATGCACCAAAAAGAGATGGAAAGTGAAGAGGAAATGATCTTCTTTGATCAGGAAATGAAAGAACTCTCAACAGATCAACTTCAAAACCTCATCAATCATCCAGAGCTCAAAGAATATAAAAATTATTTCCAACAGTTTGCCATCAACAAACAACATATGTTGAGTGAAAAAGAAGAAAAACTTCTCAACAAACTCAGCCTCATCGGGACACAAAAGCTCAACAATATGCATGAGCAAGTGATGAGTAAACTTCGTATAGGAAAAGATAACATGAGCATGGAACAAGCTCTCACTCTCTTTCACAATCCAGATAGAGATATCCGAAAACAAGCTTCTGATGATGTATCTGCTGCACTCGAAGATGTACAGTTTCTTTGCTGTGATATCTACAACAATATGCTGACAGATAAATACATATTTACTGATATCCGGGGCTATGATTCTTGGATTGCTAGCAGGAACAAATCCAACCAAATAAGTGATGCTTCTGTTCAGAGTTTGATCGATGCTGTTACTGGGAACTATGACATGGTACACAAATACTACCAAACCAAGACCCAGCTTCTCGGGATAGATAAAGCCTACGACTACGACCGCTATGCTCCACTGCCTTTTTCTCATACAAAAGAATACAGCTACGAAACAGCGAAACAATTGGTAGACGAATGCTTCCGTGATTTTGACAGTGAATTTGCTGATATTTCACAGTCTCTGTTTGACCAAAACCATATCGACTCTGAAGCTATCCTCAACAAACGAGGCGGGGCATTTTGTGCCTACCCAAACAATACTATGGATCCTTTTGTGTTCCTTAACTACCAAGAAACATTCCGTGATGTATCTACGCTCATTCATGAACTCGGGCATGCTATTCATGGAAAGCTCGCTCAAAAACAAAACATTCATGTCTTTGACACCCCTCTCACTATCTGTGAGACCGCTTCTATTTTTTCTGAAGTACTGCTGTTCGAAAAACTATACAAAAGCGCCGAAAGCAATGAAGAAAAAATTACTCTTCTCGGAAATAAAATCGATGAGATGTTCTCGACTATATTTCGCCAAGTAAGTATGAATCGATTCGAAAATAGCATCCATACCCATAGGAAACAGCAAGGAGAACTCACAGGAAAACAATTCAATGAATACTGGATGAAAAGCCAAAAAGACATGTTTGGTGACAGCCTAGAAATACGAGAAGAATGTAGTACTTACTGGTCGTATATCCCTCATTTTCTTCATACACCTGGATATGTATACGCCTATGCATTTGGAGCTCTACTCAGTCTCTCACTAGTAGCCAAATACAAAGAAGGCCTTCCTGGTTTTCAAGAAAAACTCAAAGAGCTTCTTTCTTCTGGTGGATCAAAAACACCAGATCAATTACTGAAAGACACCTTTGATATCGATCTCAACGATCCTCAATTTTGGGAATCTGGTCTCCAGCTACTCGGTGGGTACGTAGATGAATACATCTCTATTGCCGCATCACTCAAAAAATAGAATGCAAAAACCTTCACAGCACTGTGAAGGTTTTTATAATTTAGAAATAGTATCATCCAAATCCCCTGAAAGAAGAAGGCCAATAGCAACCTGTGAAGAATAAAGCATTAAAATTTTATGATTAATGTCTTGTGATAGCTTCCTATTGTGCAAATAAAACCCCATCGCTCCATACACCTCTCCGGACAATATAACAGGGACAAATATTACAGACTCAATATTATATTTTTTCGATATTTCATAGCATTCATAATTCTTATTGAGATTGGTATCATCAATACGAACTACCTTTTTCTGATCGATACATTGTATATACATTTCTTTGAATGATCTTGCCTTGCGAGCTTTTTCCAAAAACTCTTGTTTCCCTTCATCTGCAATATATTCAGCAAACTGAACCATCTCTTCCTGCTGTTGATTCCATACCCGCAAAGACCCAAGATCTGCTTTTATAAATTGAGCAATCGAATGAAATAAATATTCTACTTTTTCTCCCCAAGGCATAGCCGATGAGAATGTTGTATTTACTTCGATCAAAGAAGAGATCTGTGCATTGATCCGACCAATAGCCTGATAAGAAAGCAAGAGGTCTTTATTCGTTTTGGCCAGAAGATCTCTTTCTGATTTCAGAGCCTTTTGGATTTTCTCCTCTTCAGACTGATCACTTGCTACTCCGTAGACACAACAAAATTTCCCCTCCTGATCAAATACCGTCTTTGAATTGAGCTCTATCAATACAGGATAGCCATCTTTATGTCGCAGGTGAACACGAAGATTTCTTGTTTTCTCTCTTTGTGTCTGTCAGATAGCACTAAAACTTTTTAGAGCTATCTCCTTATCTTCTTCGACAACAAATTCTAGAAAAGATTTCCCTATCATATCGTCATAATCATACCCCAAGGTATCCTGGACATTCCCAGACACCAAACAAAATACCCCAGTATTATCAATAAAATATATCACATTCCCCAGCTCAGAAAAAAAATCTTTTTCTGTTTCTATCAGGTTTTTGTAATAATTAAGATCCTTACATTGCATAACAAAAATAAATAAAAGTCTTTAATATAATCCAACCAACTCGAAACTCTGGATATCATACTCCTGTGTATCAGAAGCTTCAATAGTAACTACAAGCAAAGCTATATCTACATCCAGATGTTTCTGTTGCAAATAATAATCCGCACTACGAGTCCATGCTTTTAGCTTTGCTTTTCAGATAGAAGATTCTGGATGCCCATACATCTTGGAATGACGCATTTTTACTTCTGTAAAAAAATATACATCTCATTTTTTCATAATCAGATCTATCTC
>JAYELJ010000036.1:0-4603 GCA_034717395.1 Patescibacteria group bacterium | reverse complement strand
CGACATTTTCTACAATTTTGTGTCATTTTTAGTTTGAAATTAAAAATAGCAGGTTTACACCTACTATTTTCTCTTACATTAAACAAATACTCAATTTTATTAGCACACATTTTTTTCCTTTAACCCAATAAAAAAATGCTGGAAATATATTACTCTATCAAGTCTCTGACAAAAATCAAGAGCCAAGAAAAAGAAAAAACACAAAATGCAGTATACGAGCTCAGCGCCCGACACTATACTTTGTGTTTTTGTTTTTATTTTTCCTCTACACTTTCATCATACTCTTCTCTCAGATAGATACAAGATAACAGAAAAGAAACTCACTTGATAAAATATATAAATATTTCATTAGTACAAAGAGAAAAGAAAACAAGATATCTTCTATTTGCATTTCATTCCTATGTACATATAATGTTACAAATTCTATTTATTAGCAGCACTGGTAAAAGTATGTATAAAAATTATAATAACTGGTGTCAAAAAAAATGAGATATTGAAAATAGCAAACAAAAAAAGATATTTGTAAAAGAAAAAGAAATTTGGTTTGCTTCTTTGTGACAAAATATATGAGATGAACAAGATGGTAAATGAGACGATTTTCTAAGACCTATAATTATTCTCAAAAAATTCAATAATAATCTGTTTCTAGGAATTCCTCTTACCAGTAAAAACAAGACATGATATTATTATAAAGAAATTATTAATAACAAATGAAAAGAAAGTACCGCTATTCTTTCTCAAATACGAATTTTAGATACAAAGAGATTAAAATATAGACAATGATATATTTCTTTAGATCTCTTTGTGGAAATCAAAAATCGAATCAAAGAAATACTATAAAAATAACCCCCTACAAATTGTAGAGGGAGGCCCGAAGGCATTTAGTATCTCTATTATAGCAATTATTTTCAAAAAATCAAATTATAATTATATCTCCTATGAAACACACTTCTTCTGATATCCGTAAGAAATTTCTCGAATTCTGGGAAACAAAACAACATTCTATTATTCCTTCGAGTTCACTGGTTCCAGAAAACGACCCGAGTGTTCTTTTCAATACCGCTGGGATGCAGCCTCTTGTACCCTATCTGCTTGGAGAAACACATCCTTCAGGAACAAGACTCTCCAATGCACAAAAATGTATTCGTACCACTGACCTCGACGAAGTAGGAGATGATACCCACCTTACTTTTTTCGAAATGCTCGGGAACTGGTCTCTGGGAGATTACTTCAAAGAAGAATCAATCAAATGGTCTTGGGAGTTTCTTACAGACCCCAAATGGCTTGGTCTCGATCCAAACATGATCGCTGTTACTGTATTCGAAGGAGATGAAAGCGCTCCACGTGATGAGCAAGCTGCAGCAATATGGAAATTGGTAGGTATGCCAGAAGATCGTATTAGCTATCTTGGAGCAGATGATAACTGGTGGGCAGCTGGAGATACAGGACCATGTGGACCAGATACAGAGATTTTCTATTGGGTAGGACAAGGAAAGCCAATTCCAGGATCCAATGTGGGAAATGACGAACACAACTGGATGGAGATCTGGAACAATGTATTTATGGAATACAAACGCAACAAAGATGGATCGCTCGAAGCACTCCCAGCTCAGAATGTTGATACAGGTATGGGACTCGAACGTATCACCGCAACACTCAATGGAGTAAAATCTGCATATGACACTGATATTTTCCAAGGTATGTTGAGTAAAATTACTGATATCACAGGGGTAAAATACCCAGAAAATATCTTTATCAATGAACTCAATTTTCACAGTGAAGATGAGCTCATTCAACGTGCCAAATCGATGCGTATCGTGGCTGATCATGTTCGCACCTCTGTCCTCTTAATCTCAGATGGAGTACTTCCAAGTAATATGGATCAGGGCTATATCCTCCGTCGTATTCTTCGTCGTGCTATACGAGAAATGCACAAACTTGGATTTACCGATACCTGCCTCACAGATATTGCGCAGGTATCTATTACTCATTTTGAGAATATATATCCACTTGTTGGAGAGAAATCTCAGCATATTCTTGAAGAGATTTTCAAAGAAGAAGAAAAATTTCAGAAAACAATAACAAGTGGGCTCCGTGAATTCGATAAACTTCTTTCTGGATTTGAAAAAGCATTCGAACATACTGGTCGAAAAACAACTGAAATATCAGGAAAACAGTCATTCAAACTCTATGATACATACGGGTTCCCTATCGAAATGACAGTTGAGCTCGCAGCAGAACATGGACTTTCAGTAGATACAGATGCTTTTGAAAAAGCGTTTGCAGAACATCAAGAAAAATCTCGAAGTGCTTCAGAAGGGAAATTCAAAGGGGGGCTCGCCGACGATGGAGAAGAAACAACCAATCTACACACAGCAACACATCTTCTGCTTGCTGGACTGCGTGAAGTACTCGGGGATCATGTCCACCAGGCAGGATCAAATATCACACCAGAACGCCTTCGTTTTGATTTTAACCATGGTGACAAACTCACTGATGAGCAAAAACAAGCTGTAGAAGCATACGTAAATGAAGCTATTCAATCTGGAGCTCCACAGCTTCTCGAGGAAATGGATAAAAATGAAGCCAAAGAATCAGGAGTGGAAGGATCTTTCTGGGAAAAATACCCAGATACTGTAAAAGTTTATTCATTTACGGATAGTACTGGGAAATGTTGGACAAAAGAACTCTGTGGTGGACCACATGCCGAGAAACTTTCAGACCTGGGAATATTCAAAATCAAAAAAGAACAAAGTAGCTCATCAGGGATACGAAGAATTAAGGCGGTATTAGAGAAGTAATTCTTCATTACTAAAAAGAAATCTTCTTATTCCAGAAGCTCTGAGAAGAAACTATGAGTTTATGAATTCATAAACTTAAACCGAAGAAGTTCTATCTTCTCGGTTTTTTATTTTCTCTCGACTTTAAAAATAATTAGGCGTAAAATATACGTAAATTTTATCATAAATATACAGATTAAATATGCCTCAATACCAATTCTGTTCTTTTGATCTTCAGTACCTCGAAGATACGCAAGAATTCTACATACAGACAGATCAGATACCATGAGCTCATGCAGTAGGAAAAACACCAGAACAAGCTCTTGAAAATATCATGAGTGTTATTCCAGATCTCATTGCTCTTGATAATCAAGAAGCTCCTAAAAACATCCATAGAATACAACCTAAAACACATTTTTCTATTTCTTTACCTGTCTCAGCATAGATGAGCTCAGAATTTCCACCACTCACTTACACTGAGATCACTAAAAGACTGAAACTTTTATGATTTGAAAAACTCAGAGAAGGAAAAGGATCTCATATGATTTGGTATCACCCAATAGATAAAAAACGAACTGTAGTCCCCAACCATGGATCAAAGAAAATATCACTAATAGTTATTCAATGAATATGTAAACATATACAGATCAGCAAGAAAGATTTTTATAAACAAGTCTAAACCTCAGAATACTAAGTTCTTCTGCGGTTTTTTATTTCCCCTCGACTTCTGATAATCTCAAGAGTAGAATACCGATGCTTTTTATTGTCATTCTGCAGTAATTATAAAATTACAGAATTTTACATTTCAAATCATACTTCTCATGTCAGAATTTCTCCTCTCGACCCTCTCATTGATTGGTCTTCTCACTGTTGCGTCGTATGCCTATATACTAGCACAAAAGATTCGAATCCCATACACGGTTATTCTATTTATTATCGGTGTGGCTCTCGTATTTGCAGGAAACTATATTCCTTTTCTACATTTCCTGACCCACCTCGAACTGAGTAAAGAAATGGTATTTTATATATTCCTTCCCACACTGATCTTTGAATCTGCATATAATATGCACTACAAAAAGATCCTCGGTGATAGCAAAGCTATATTTGCACTCTCGGTATTCGGACTTCTTATATCCACACTGATCATAGGGATAGTATTCAAGCTTGCATTAGGACTTATAGGTATAGATATCCCCTATTTTATTAGTTTCTTGTTTGGAGCGATCATCTCCGCTACCGACCCTGTAGCTGTACTCTCTATATTTAAAGAGTACGGAGTACCCAAACGACTGAGTTATCTCTTCGAAGGAGAATCACTTATCAATGATGGTACAGCAGTAGCACTCTTCTTGATTATATTAGAAATGACGATGTCTGGCGTATTTGGGATGGACTCGGTGCTTATGGGGGTCTATACATTTACTACCATGCTTGTAGGAGGGATTCTCTATGGTTTATTTGCTGGATTTTTCTTTTCAAAAGTACTGCAGTATGTACGGAATAATATGTGGGTAGAGATCACGATTACTCTCATCATGGCCCATACCACATTTATCACTGCTGAGCTGATTTCAGAACATTTCAATCTATTTCAACTCTCTCCTATTATTGCGACTACGGTAGGGGCTCTTGTTCTTGGGAACTATGGGAAATATAAAATTTCTCCAAAAGTAGAACATATGATGGATAATTTCTGGGGATATTTTGGATTTATTTCCAACTCACTTATCTTTCTCCTCATGGGGATACTGATAGCACGATTGGATATCAACTTTGCGAGCATGATACTTCCTATCATCATTGCAATAGTTGTGGTTGCTGTT
>JAYELJ010000035.1:0-4627 GCA_034717395.1 Patescibacteria group bacterium | reverse complement strand
ATAGATAATGGGGGATCTATCGGAGCATCGGTGAGTAAATCTATAGATGTAGTGGTGATAGGATCTGAGGCTGGTTCAAAGAAAGAGAAAGCTCAAACTCTTTGACTTGCTATTTGGGATGAAGAAATGTTTGCAGAAAAGTTAGGGCTATAGTAGAATCTGAAAGTCGATATGACACGTTGCCGGAGTACTAGGTTTTCTTGCTCATTTATTCCTAGTATGAAGGCTATATCTCTTTGAAAAGGATCAGTTATGAAAATAAAGGAAACGATATGAGAAAAGTTCTGAAAAATATAGGATACTTTTGGGGATTCTATGGAAAATTAACAGAAGAGAGGGGTGTATAATTATGAAATGGCAAAATAATAATGCCCCAAAGAAGTGGTGAAAATTTAGTTTTCAATCAGATAGTTTCAAATTACTAGGCATCGGGTGATGTCAGACAGAGCAGAATATCTTATATCTTCACTATGAGATATTTTGATTCTTACCTTAAGTTTAAAATCAAAGAGCCTATGCGCTCAATTAAGAAGGGAAGTTTTTGCTTTCCTTCTTTCTCTTTTGTATACTTTCTTCTGTACCTTTCAACTTTAAAAACTTTTAACTTAATATATATGTTAGAAACTAATACCAACCTCCCATTCTCAGAAAAAATAGAAACACTCTATGATATGGCAGACGAACTTCTTCATACCATCTCTGCATTTAGTAACCAGGAAGCAGCTCAGGAAAATATGGAACCAGTACGTGTTCTCGAAGAGCTCGCTCAGGCACAGTATGAAATACTCAAAAAGATAGCTCTTAGTTTCCCAAGCGAAGGAGGGGGATGTGGATCTGGAGGATGTGGGTCATGTAGTTCGGGGTGCGGGGTGTAGAGACCATTCACTCCCTTTTGTCATCCCGACTGTAATGGAGGGATCTAAAAGAAATATCCTTCACTCGGAATAACATAAATTTTCTAGAATTAATTTTCATTTTCATGCTTGCTAAAAACATAGAACAAAAACTTATTGATATATTTCTTGAGAAAAACTCTCAAATCAACCTGTCTGCTATTCGTGATGAGCAGGGGGTGCGTCTTCGTCATATTCAGGATTCCCTCATTCCTTTTGAAAAGGGATTTGTAAAACTCAAACCGAATCAAAGAGTGATGGATCTGGGAACTGGTGGTGGATTTCCTATCATGCCATTGGCTCTGCAGTACCCAGATGTGCACTTTACCGGTCTCGACTCTGTCGGAAAAAAAGTTATAGCCGTGGAGAGTCTCATAAGACAAATGGGTATACCAAATATCGAAATGGAAAATGGACGTATCGAAGATTTTGCTCATGATGAGAGCTTCCGTGAGATGTTTGATCTGGTGATTTCTCGTGCTTTAGCACAGTTTAGTACAGCTCTAGAATATATGATGCCATTTGCTGCTCCAGGTGGGTATGTGGCTATATATCAAGGCCCACGAGTGAATGATGATCTGGTAGAAAAGAAAAATGTGATCAGAAAATTGGGAGGAGAGTTAGTAGATCTTTATAATTATCGTTTGGATGATGAGGATATTGATAGATATTTCTTGGTGATCAAAAAACTAGGAAAGACGCCCATGCACTATCCTCGTGCTGTAGGTATACCAAAAAGTCAGCCTCTATAGGCTAACTTTTGATTTGAAAAATAAGATCTTATAAACGAGGAATGAGTGTTTGACAATATTTCATTTGGTATGTATATTGTTAGAGAACAAGAGTGTATTCAAAATATAAGATTTTATAGAAATGAAATAATAAGAATACTTCTGTGAAAAATACAAGAAAGGAATCGCTATGAACGATCAAAATAAAGAAACACAAGAAGAAGTATCAGTTGAACAAGAAGAATCTAAACAGCAAGAATGTGAGTTATGTGGAGAAACAGAAGATGTGACCATATATGAATATGGGATAAGACTTGGGCTCTGTGAAGAGGAATGCCATGCAGTATGTAAAGAATGTAAAGAGGAAAATACAATAGAAGATTCCGATTATTCTTTTATGCATCCAAATGAAACACAAGAAGAATTTTATGATCATGAAGATTGATCTATAACTTCAAATTCCTCACAGTCTTATATGGCTGTGAGTTTTTTATAGTATATGCAAGTATCATAAACCAAAAGCACTACTCAGGGAGTAGTGCTTTCGTACAACAGAAAAGACTGCTTTCATCTCGAGCTGTGAAAATTGCAAAGCTGCCTTTCCTCACCAAAGAGTCGGATGGGTAATCCAGGCCCCTTCCTTTGTGTTGATGTATCATTGTATCACACTAAATATAGTATTCAAGCTTTTTTTGATCTTTTTCTTTATATAGCAACGGTAAAAACGTAAAACCCTTTGTGTTTGCTCTTTTGCTCTGTTAGAATAGCAGCACTATTTCGTTATATTTCATTGAAATGATTTCTTATCTTTCGGGAACAGTATTGTACACAGATGACCAGAAACTTTGTATCGATATACAGGGAGTGGGGTATGAAGTACTGTGTCCTACTCAGTTTTTGGCTACAATTGCACAAGGGGAGGATCTGTCACTGTATACTTCCTTGGTAGTTCGTGAAGATAGTATGACTTTGTATGGTTTTGCTGATCAGCAGCAGAAAAAGTTTTTTGAAACACTCTTGAGTGTGTCTGGTATTGGTCCAAAGATGGGACTTATTATCTTGGATTCTCCATTAGAAAACTTTGTCCAAGCGATCTTTAATGAAGATGTAAATACTCTTTCAAATATTCCAGGTGTTGGGAAAAAAACAGCGGGACGTATGATCATAGAACTCCAGGATAAACTAAAAAACATACCAGTTTCTCAGACTGTATCAACAAAATCTGCTACTCAACCAACAGTAGGCATGGATGATATTGTAATGGCTCTCGAGTGATTTAGCTACGCAAAGAAAGATATTCTCAGAGTACTAGAAACACTTCCAGAAGATCTTACAAAAGAACAAGCTATTATAAAATATGTAATGAAAAATATATAGATGCTTTCGCTTTATATCCCTATATCGAATGAGATCCTAGCGATCCCACACGAAGATAAACGCTGGAAAGAAGAAATCTCTCCGGGGGATTTTGTGTTGTTTCGAGATGAAGAAGGGAATGAGGAATATGCCAAAGCACTTCTGCGTCATGAAGGGGAGGTGGAGTTTATGTCAGATACTTTGCGTATACTTCGTAAAGCAAATGATCATGATATTCAAAAGATTGGATATATTGAAAAAAAGGGATTGCATGCTACAGTGATTTGTCAGAAATATGCAGATAGTTTGAATCTTAATATGAATGTAGTACGAAGCGATTACTCGTTTGATGAATCAATGATTAATTTTGTATTTGTATCAGAAGATCGAGTAGATTTTCGTGAACTTCTCAAGAAACTTTCTGGAAAATTTCGTAAATCAATTCATCTACAGCAAGTCGGTCCTCGAGATAAAGCAAAACTTGTTGGTGGATTGGGTGTATGTGGGAGAGAACTTTGTTGTCATAAATTTCTGAGTGCACTTCCCTCAGTAACTATGGAGTCAGCTCGTAACCAAGGAATCATGCATCGTGGGACAGATAGTCTCACATGAGCCTGTGGTAAGCTCAAATGCTGTCTTCGTTTCGAAGATGTTGTATACAAGGAACTGAGAAAAGGATTTCCTGACTATGGACAATCAATAAAATTCCAAGAGTCTTCTCAGATAAAGGAAGGAGTAGTAATTGGTTTTGATATACTGGAAGGAAAGATTAAAATAAAACGAAGAGGACAAGAGCGTGGAATTACTATGATCAAAATCGAAGATATACAAAACACAGAGAAATAGATTCTCTGTGTTTTTCTGTACATATCTTTACGGCCTGCAAGAAAGTAATCGTTTGAATGATCCCCAGAGAGATCGTAGACCTTCTTGTTCGAGTTTATTGCGTGTATATTCGCTACAGCTTTCTTCTCCTCTTGCTTTATGAATACAGGCTTTGTAGGGGAGGTGTTTCCAGAGAGGAGAGTGATCGAGAGACAGAGTTATCTGATATATACGTATCAACCAGATACATATACGAGAGAGAAAATTGTCTATTTGTGCAACGATATTTTTCAGGAGAGCTTTCACAGTATTGTTGAGTTTATTTGATCTGGAAAATATTCATATGCCCACTTGCAAGGGCTACTCCAATAGCATCGGCAGCATCATCTTGTTTGGGGAAATGATCCATTTTCAGGAGAAGTTGAATCATCTTTTGCATAGATGGTTTGTCTGCAGCTCCATTGCCTGTAATAGCGAGTTTGATCTCATTTGGAGTGAGTTCATGGAGAGGAATCTTTTCTCTGTAGCACATTTCTACGAGTATCCCACGAGCATGAGCTACCTGTATACCATTGGTAACATTCTTGGTGAAAAAGAGTTTTTCCATACCACAGAGATCAGGTTGGTATTTTTCGAGGATCGCTCAAAAATCATCACGAATCTCGGAGAGTCGTGATCCCAGCTCAGTATGAGCTGGTGTTTGGATAGTACCATAGTCTACCAAAGTATCTTTACCATTTTGTGTGTCTACGATAGCATATCCAATAATTGCCAATCCCGGGTCTATTCAGAGTACTCTCATAGGAGGAAGTGAGTGAATAA